>JAGHVE010000117.1 GCA_018064445.1 Candidatus Cacconaster equifaecalis | reverse complement strand
ACGGGATGATGCGCGCAATCGCCCCCACTGAAAACGTACCCAACGCCATCAACCTCGGTCCCGTAATCAAGGAACTCTGGGGAGAATAATTACTCCTCAGGGTATTCGTAGAAACGTATCCAGTCGATTTCCATCTCCACCGGAAGATCTTCAAGCCGCGCCTCACCCGGCCAGGGTGCGCCCACCTGCATATCGACGTAGAGGGCGAACTGCTTGTCGAATGACCACTGGAGCGGACCCAACTCGCTCTGCCGCTTGTAATTGAGAGTGCAGATATCATTGATGAACAGTTTGATGCTGTCCCGGTAGTGCTCGACCGCATAGACATTGAACTCATTGCGTTTTATAGGTCCGGTCGCGCCGTGGACGTGGCCCGTGGTATCCGTAAGAGTGAACCTGGTGTGGAGGGTCTGATATGCAATGTCGTCGAAATTCAACTTCTCGCAGATATCAATCTCCCCGCCATATTCATTCTCAAGCATAGGTTCACCCGCCTGGGGCATCATCCACAGGGCCGGCCAGGCACCCTGCGCCTCCCCTATCCTGGCGCATATTTCGAGCCTTCCGTATCCGGAGGATTTCTTTCCGTGTGTCCAGACTCCCCCGGTGAGCAGCGGCGAATCGTCGCCTTCGACACCCGGATTGACGATGCCCTTCAAAACAAGACACCCGTCCCTCATCTCAAAGCAGTCGTCACAGTCGGACATATGAATCTGCCAATGGGGAGTGCCTCTCGGAATCTTGCTCCATACGCTCCAGTCTATTTCGTTTCCGTTGAATTCTTCGGCCCAGGTAGGAACCTTGTCCCCGGGGCCGCAACCGCCAGCCAGCAATATGACCGCCGTCGCAATAATCAGTATTCTTTTCATAAACCCGAAGTTACATAAAAATCGCCGGATTTTATGCAAGAAATTGTCTGTTCGGACGCAATGTCATACCTATCTGAACAGCATACGTGTCATTTCGTGCACGGAACAGGCACTTTCACGCACCAAACTGAAGGAAAAATGGTTTTCGTGCGTGAAATCGGCCTTCTGGCGCACGGAACGCATCGCATCCTGATTCTCAGTACAGCCGCGTGCCGTGGAATTCGGAGGCACCGGTGAGGGACTGGAGCCGCGACACGTTGGAGGGGGTCACTCCCCCGCCCGGCATCACGATGATTCTTCCTGCGGAGATGCATACCAGCCGCGCAATGACGGAAACTCCTTCCATTGCCGTGGGAGCACCGCCGGAAGTCAGCACCCTCGTGCAACCGATATCAATCAACTCCTCAAGCGACTTCTCCTTGTCCGGGCAGAGGTCGAAGGCGCGGTGAAACGTGAATCCGAGACCGAAGCGGGCCGCACGCTCAACAAGGCGTGAAGTGGCGACAACATCAATTCCGTATTTGTCATTGAGACATCCGGCAACCACCGCACTTGCCCCGGCACGTCCGCAGAACTCTATCTGTTCCAACATAATGAAGACTTCTTCCTCAGAATATACAAACCGGCCTCCGCGAGGACGCACCATCACGTTCACCGGGATTCCGAGCGCGACAGACGCCTCGATATCCCCGTGTGACGGAGTAAGCCCGTCCAGCTCAAGATGAGAGCAAAGTTCGACACGGGAAGCATTCCCGTCACGCGACTGCCGCACCTGATCGACACCCGTACAACACCTTTCCCAAATCATATCAGCAAAGTTAATCACATAATTTCATATCTTTGTAATTTATAGCGTTTCATCCGATGAAAAAGATTATTCTATCCATCATAGCATCCATCTGCGCAATCGCGCTTAATGCGCAGGACAATCCCGTAACCTGGAACTGGTCCATCAACGACGATGGAGACGGCACGAAAACACTCGTTTTCGATGCCACCGTCGACGAAGGCTTCCACCTTTATGACCTCGGCCCTTACGAAGGCGGCCCCACCCCCACCTCATTCACCTTCACGACTGAAGGAGACGTGGAACTGATTGGAAGCGTCGGCTACGGAACGGAGCCGGTCCGCGCCAATGACGATATTTTCGGAATGGAGATAGGAAGTTTCACGGGAACGGCCAGATTCATACAGAAATTCAGGCATCAGGGAAATGCCGGAATCAACGTGACGATAGAATGGATGTGCTGCAATGACGTCAGCTGCATCCCCCCGACCGACGAAGAATTCACCATCGACCTGTCAAGCACCCCCGTAACCGACACAGCGGCAGACAATGAATCCGCCGCAACGCCGAAGAACACCGGGCATCTGTGGTCACTCATTCTGGAAGCAATACTGTGGGGCATCGCGGCACTTCTCACCCCATGCGTGTTCCCTATGATTCCTATGACCGTATCCTATTTCATCAAAGGGTCCGGAGACAAACTGTCCGGCAAAATCCACGCAATGACATACGGTCTTTTCATCATCCTGCTCTACACCGTCCCTATTGCACTTATAATACTGATAACCAGAGTAGTCGGAGGCGCGGCAGTGACTGCCGACATCTTCAACTGGCTCTCCACCCACTGGCTCCCGAACATAATATTCTTCCTCGTATTCATGGTGTTCGCGGCCTCCTTTTTCGGAGCATTCGAAATCGTGCTTCCAAGTTCGATGGTCAACGGCTCCGACAGCAAATCCGACAGAAAAAGTCTTGCCGGAATATTCTTCATGGCACTGACACTGGTGCTGGTTTCATTCTCCTGCACCGGTCCTATAGTGGGCACCGTCCTGATAAAATCCACGGAAGGAGAGTTCTGGACCCCGATGATTACAATGCTCGCATTTTCGGTGGCATTCGCACTCCCCTTCACCCTGTTCGCACTCTTCCCGTCATTCCTGCAGAAACTACCCAAAAGCGGAGGCTGGCTGAACAGCGTCAAAGTCGTTCTCGGATTCATCGAGATTGCACTGGGGCTGAAGTTCCTCAGCACAGCCGACCAGACCTATCAGTGGGGCATCCTTGACAGGGAGACCTATCTGGCAATATGGATAGTCTGCTTCTCGATGCTCGGATTCTACCTTCTGGGCAAACTGCGTTTCAAAAACGACTCCCCCGTCGAACACATATCCGTCATCAGGCTGGCCCTCTCGATAGCGGTATTCTCATTCGTGGTCTATATGATACCCGGTATGTGGGGAGCTCCTCTCAAAGCGATTTCGGGATATCTTCCGCCGATGCAGACGCAGGATTTCGTATTGGAGAAATACGCCGTTCCCCAAAACGCAGCGGCAGTCGCCGAACCTGAAGGAACCGTCAAATACGGTGACGGCGGACTCAAACTTCCCCACGGACTCACCGGATTCTTCGACCTGGATGAAGCGGAAGCATACGCCGAAAAAATCGGAAAACCCCTCTTCATCGATTTCACCGGGCTGGGCTGTATGAATTGCCGGGAGATGGAGGCAAGGGTGCTTTCAGACCCTCAGATTCTGCAGACACTCCGCGAAGACTATGTGGTCGTAGCCGTGTTCGGCGACGACAAGAAGACACAAGTGTCGCAGGAAGAGTGGGTCGTGACCGAATCCGGAAAGACTCTGAAAACCCTCGGCAAGATAAATTCCTATCGTATGCTCAAGGAATTCGGAGTGAACGCGCAGCCGTACTACATTCTGAAGGGAAAAGGGAAACTGCTCGCCCCTCCCCGCAGCTACGACCTTGACGTCGAAGCGTTCAGGCGGTTCCTCCGCGACGGTCTTGAGGCCTACAAGGCAGACGGGAAATGAAAAAAAATGCTAACTTTGCAGGTATGAAAATGCATTTCAAACCAATGTTGCCGGCACTGCTGCTGATACTCTTGCCGGCTTTTCTCTCCGCACAGATAAAAGTTCACCCCGTGGCTGAATATGACTTCCAGTTCAGATACAACACCTCCTCGAAGGTAGCCAGTCCTTTTCACGGCATCAGCGCCGGAGCCAGAGTGAATATCCCCACTTCGAACTATTTTTCGTTCAATCTGGGCTTGCAGTACAGATACGCCTTCACAAATCAGACAGTTGCATACTACCATATCCAAAAGGGGGACGCATCCCTCTCGGACCACAATCTTGAAGCCCCGGTCACCTTCGGCGTCAGGCTCCCTCTCAAGAGCGGACGGAGACTCTTCATCGACCTCGGACCGACAGCAAGCTTCAATATGTATTCCGCACTGAAACCGAACATCGACGTGCTCGGATACCGCACCGGCGAAAGTTATGATCTTCACAAAGCCGGCAAGGCCCAGAGGTGGAATCTGTTCGGATGCGGCACTCTCGGATACGAATTCGCCGATTTACTGACCGTGAAGGCCGGGTACCGCTTCGGATTCCTCAATCAGGGTTCCGAAACCGAAACAATCAAGATACACAGCATCACAGCCGCCTTTATCTTCAATTTTTAATCATCCCTTAACCGTATATGAGAAGAATTTTCACAATTGTCGCGACGGCTGTACTGACCGCCACGGCCTGCAATGACTTCACCCATAATGATCTGGCCTGCCATTTCGACGAACCCGCCGCCACCTGGGAGGCCTGCTTCCCCCTCGGGAACGGGCGTATCGGCGCGATGAGCAACAGCGGCACTGAAAGAGAGACAATCATACTGAATGAAATATCACTGTGGTCCGGAAGCCGCCAGACCATCGAGAATCCCGATGCAGTCAGGCATCTTCCCGAAATACGTGAACTTCTGTTCCGGGGGAAGAATGCGGAGGCTCAGAAACTGATGTATGAAACCTTCACCTGCGATGCTCCCGGTGCAGACAAAGCGCTCCGTGACGCACGATACGGTGCCTACCAGATGTTCGCCAGACTCCACATCGACTATAAGACGGACGGTGCCATAAATGACTACCGGAGAGAACTCTTCCTCGAAAATGCAGAGGAGGTGACCACCTACCGATGCGGAAAAACAGACATCAAGAAGGAGATGATGGCCGCATTCGGGGATGACGTGATTGCTCTCAGACTTTCCGCAAACCGCCGGGCACTCAACTTTTCAGTATCGATGGACCGCACGGCGGAAAGTGTATTGCCCCAGGCCTGGAAACCCGAATTCAAGTACGACAAGGGAGACATCGTCTTTTCGGGAAATATGCGTGCGGGCGACGAGGACAGTACCACAACCCTTCACGGAATGGCCTATTACGGGCATACCAGAATAATACTTCCCCGCCAAGGGGAACTTGTCACGGAAGAGGACCGGATAACCGTAAAAAATGCCGATCAGGCCATAATTCTGGTCAGTATGGGCACGGATTATTTCGACAAGGATTTCAAGAATCTGACGGACGGGCTCATCGAAAATGCATCACACAAAAACTGGAGGCAACTCCGCAGAGACCACATTGCCGCATACCGGAAACTGTTCAATCGGGTCGAAGTGGATTTCGGCAACGACAGGGAACGGGAGGAGATGCCTTTCGGAAAAAGACTCGCGGCCTTCGCCCAGGACCACAATGACCCCTCCCTCGTCTCACTCTACTACCAGTTCGGAAGATATCTGCTGATTTCCTCAACAAGGCCGGGATGTCTGCCTCCAAACCTCCAGGGCCTGTGGGCGAATACTTTCGGCACCCCTTGGAACGGAGACTATCATCTCAACATAAATGCACAGATGAACCTCTGGCCCGCAGAAAGCGGCAATCTGAAAGAACTCCATCTGCCCCTTATCGAATGGACGAAAAGACAGGTCGAGAGCGGCCGCAAGACCGCCGCGGACTTCTACAATGCAGGTGGATGGACGGCCCATCTTTTGGGCAACCTTTGGGAATTCACGGCACCCGGTGAAAATCCCAGCTGGGGAGCGACCAACACCTGCGCCGCCTGGATGTGCCAGCACCTCTACAGACATTACCAGTACACACCCGACAAGGAATATCTCTCTGAAATATACCCCATCCTGAAAGATGCGGCCCGCTTCTTCGTGGATATGCTTGTCGAGGACCCTCGCACCGGATATCTCGTTACGGCGCCAACCTCATCGCCGGAAAACGCCTATAAAATGGCGGACGGGACGGTTGCCAACGTATGTGCCGGCTCCACGATGGACAACCAGATTGTCCGCGAGCTTTTCACAAACACGATGGAAGCGGCGGCCATACTGGGCTTGGACAGGGAATATTCCGACATCCTCAGACAGAAAAGGGACAGCCTCTGCCCCACAATGCTCGGGCCTGACGGAAGGATAATGGAGTGGCTCGAACCCTTCGGGGAGAACGAACCCCATCACCGCCACGTCTCGCATCTGTTCGGGCTCCACCCGGGAAATGAGATTTCGGTAAGCCGTACTCCGGAACTTGCCGAGGGTGCAAGAAAAACGCTCCAGGCACGCGGAGATGAAAGCACAGGCTGGTCAATGGCCTGGAAAATCAACTTCTGGGCACGTCTCCACGACGGCGACCACGCCTACAAACTTCTTTGCGACCTGCTTCGCCCCGTATTCGACACTGACTTCAACTATATTGACGCCGGAGGCTCATACCCCAATCTCTTCTGCGCCCATCCCCCCTTCCAGATTGACGGAAACTTCGGAGGATGCGCCGGTATCGCGGAAATGCTGATCCAGAGCCACGAGGGCTTCATAGAACTGCTTCCCGCCCTTCCGGGCAAACTGAAGGACGGTTCGTTCAAGGGACTGTGCGTCCGCGGCGGAGCCGTAGTGAGCGCCAGCTGGAAAAACGGCAAGGTGACGGACGTCACTCTGGAGGCGACAACCGAGGGAGATTTCGAGATAAAAGGCTTCACTGACGGTCCGGTGCATCTCAAAGCCGGCGAGAGATGGAGCAATTGATATTGGTCAAGTCAAAACTGATTCTTATCTTTGCAAGATACATATTTGGAAAATACAATGGAACTTCCCGATAAATACGACCCTTCCCTTACGGAAGACAAATGGTACAGATACTGGATCGAGCATAAATTCTTTCATTCGGAACCGGATGAAAGAGAGCCCTATACGATAGTGATTCCACCCCCGAACGTGACGGGAGTCCTTCATATGGGGCATATGATGAACAACACCCTTCAGGACGTATTGGTCAGGCGCGCCCGTATGAAGGGCAAGAACGCCCTCTGGGTTCCCGGCACGGACCACGCCTCGATTGCAACCGAAGCGAAAGTGGTGGGCCGCCTCGCGGAAAAGGGCATCAGGAAGCAGGACCTCACGAGGGAGGAGTTCCTCCGGCACGCCTGGGACTGGACCAACGAACACGGGGGAATCATCCTCAAGCAGCTCAGAAGGCTCGGCGCCAGCTGCGACTGGGACAGGACCGCCTTCACGATGGACGGCCCCCGCAGCGAAAGCGTTCTGAAAGTTTTCTGCGACCTGTATGACAAAGGATTGATTTACAGAGGCCTGCGAATGGTCAACTGGGATCCGAAAGCAAGGACCGCCCTCTCGAACATAGAAGTCATCTACCGCGAGGAGAAATCCAAGCTGTACTATCTGAAATACTATCTGGCCGACACTGACACAAATCCCGTTGTCCCCACCGAAGTTGAGGGAGAAGTGCTCCACAGGGACGAAAAGGGATGGTACGCGGTTGTGGCGACCACCCGTCCCGAGACTATAATGGGTGACACCGCGATGTGCATCAACCCCAAGGACCCGAAGAACGGATGGCTGAAGGGCCACAAGGTGACGGTTCCCCTCGTCGGCAGGGCCGTTCCTGTCATCGAGGACCGCTATGTCGACGTCGAATTCGGTACCGGATGCCTCAAGGTCACTCCGGCTCACGACGTGAACGACTACAATCTGGGCAAGACCCATAACCTCGAGACCATAGACATCTTCAACCCTGACGGAACCCTCTCCCCCGCCGCCGGCCTTTATGTCGGAATGGACAGGATGGTCTGCAGGAAACAGATAGCGGCCGACCTGCAGGAGGCCGGTCTGATGGAAAAGGTGGAGGACTATGTCAACAAGGTGGGATATTCCGAAAGGAACCCGAACACCGCAGTGGAACCCCGCCTCTGCAAGCAGTGGTATCTCAAGATGGAACACCTTGCGCAGATTGCGCTCAAACCCGTATTGGAAGGGAATATCAAATTCCACCCGGACAAATTCGTCAACACCTACCGCAACTGGCTCGAAAACATCGACGACTGGTGCATCAGCCGCCAGCTCTGGTGGGGCCACAGAATCCCCGCATACTATCTGCCCGGAAACGGCGGAGAGGACGAGACATTCGTAGTTGCCCTCAACAAGGAGGAAGCCCTGCAGAAGGCAAGAAAAATCAAGGGCTATGAGAACATAACCGCCGCCGACCTGCGTCACGATGAGGATGCTCTCGACACCTGGTTCTCAAGCTGGCTATGGCCTGTCAGCCTGTTTGACGGCATCAATGACCCCGGAAACAAAGAAATCAGATACTACTACCCCACAAGCGACCTCGTGACCGGTCCGGACATCATCTTCTTCTGGGTTGCCAGAATGATTATGGCGGGCGAGGAATATATGGGTGACGTCCCCTTCCGCAACGTCTATTTCACGGGAATCGTGAGGGACAAGCTCGGCCGCAAGATGAGCAAGCAGCTGGGCAACTCACCCGACCCCATAGGACTGATAGAGAAATACGGAGCGGACGGCGTCCGCCTCGGCATACTTCTCTGCACCTCGGCAGGCAACGACATACTCTTTGACGAGAGCCAGGTCGAACAGGGGCGCAACTTCTCGAACAAGATTTGGAACGCCTTCAGGCTGGTTCAGGGCTGGAAGGAAGCCGATGTCCCGCAGAGCAAGGCAAACCGCGTCGCAGTGGAGTGGTTCCGCGCAAAACTGGAAAAGACACTCGCACAGATTGACGCCGACTACGACAAGTTCCGCATCAACGATGCGGTGATGGCAACGTACAAGCTTTTCTGGGACGACTTCTGCGCCTGGTATCTCGAAGCTGTCAAGCCGGCATACCGCGATGGAGCCCAGGACCCTGTCGACAGTGAGACATATCAGGCCACCAAGGAATTCTTCGACGTCCTGCTCAGGATGCTGCACCCCGTGATGCCTTTCATCACTGAGGAACTCTGGCAGAATCTTCAGCCGAGAAAAAAGGGAGAGACCATAATGTTGCAGAGAATTCCCGAAACCACGGACTGCGACGGGCAGGTAATCGACCGCTTTGAGATAGCACAGCAGGCCATCGCATCCGTCCGCGCAATACGCCAGCAGAAAAACATCTCCCCCAAGACACCGCTGAAACTTCAGGTTGCGGCAGGCTCCTTCCCCGAGGAGGTCAATCCAGTCATCGAGAAACTCGGAGGGATATCCGAAATCGACATTTGCGGGGAACTTGACACCTCCGTACCCGGACAAGGCTTCCTTGTTGGTACAATACGATTCTTCGTCCCCCTGCAGGGTATGATTGACGTAAAGGAGCAGAAAGAGAAGATTCTCGCCGAAATCGCACGATATGAAGGCTTCCTCAAGGGAGTGAACGCAAAGCTTGGCAACGCCCGTTTCGTGGAGAACGCCCCATCAGCCGTGGTCGAGCTTGAAAGGAAGAAGCAGAGCGACGCCACCGAAAAGCTGAACAGCCTCAGAACTGAACTTGAAAAATTGTAAACATCAAACAAAAAGCATACGTATGAATACTCTATTTATTATGCCTCTTGCCATCCAGGGATGGGAGTGGATCATTATCGGACTTGTAGTGCTTCTTCTTTTCGGAGGAAAGAAAATTCCCGAACTGATGAGAGGACTGGGCAAAGGAATGAAAAGCTTCAAGCAGGGAATGAAGGACGTCGAGGAAGACGTCCAGGAAATCAGAAAGGAACTCGATGCCGCAGAACCCGCTCCCAAGAAGACCAAGAAGGCCGTCGAAGCGGAAGAAGTGAAGACTGAAGAGTAAGGGATGTCACAGAAAGTGAACGAAGAAAAGGAGATGACCTTCTGGGATCATCTCGAGGATTTGCGTGGCGGGCTGATAAGGTCCATCGCCGTGTTGCTCGTTGCCAGCATCGTCCTCTTCTTCTTCAAGAATTTCCTGTTCGACGACCTGATTCTCGCGCCGACAAGGAGTGACTTCTTCCTCTACAGATGGCTTGGAGTTGACGTCAGTCTGAAACTGGTCAACATCGAAGTGGCCGCGCAGTTTATGATTCACATAAAGGTGACATTCATCTGCGCAATCATAATCTGCTGCCCGTATCTCATCTACGAGATATGGAGGTTCATCTCCCCCGCCCTCTACAAGCACGAGATAGTCGCCACGAGAAAAGCATTCCTCTTTGCATCTGTACTGTTCTATGCCGGACTCGTCGTCGGTTACACGGTAGTCCTGCCGCTGATGGTCAACTTCTTCCACAGTTACAGCGTAAGCGAGGCCGTGGAGAACACCATCTCCCTCAGTTCATATATGGGGACGGTGACAAGCACGGTGCTTCTCTTCGGACTGGTGTTCGAATTCCCCACCCTGATTGCGATTCTCTCTCAGCTCGGTCTTGTGACAAAGCAGATGCTCAAGAGCGGATGGAGATATGCAGTCTGCGTTGTCGTGGTTCTCGCCGCACTGATAACCCCCTCCGGAGACCCGTTCTCCCTCGGCGTCGTATCAGTTCCGCTCTTCATATTGTACTGGATAAGCATACTTGTCTGCAAGGAGGCCCTTCCCGAAGAGGATGAGCTTGACGAGCAATGATTTCACTCAACGCCATAACTCTGACTTTCGGTTCCTTCACTCTTCTGGACCAGATAAGTCTCCACATCGGAGACAAGGAGAAAATCGGGCTTGTGGGCAGGAACGGAGCGGGCAAGTCCACCATCCTCAAGATGATAGTGGGAATGCAGAGTCCCACCTCCGGACAGGTGATGATAACCACCGGACAGAAGATAGGATACCTGCCCCAGATTATGGAACATTCCAAGGGCCGCACGGTAATCGAAGAGACGATGACTGTCTTTGACGGCCTGAAGGCTCTGGAGCGCAGGATGGAGGAGATTTCCGAGGAACTGGCGCAGAGGACGGATTACGAGTCGGAAAGTTACAACAAGTTACTGATCGAGCTCAACGAGACCAGTGACGCATTGAGCCTGGGCGAGAGCGAAGCCCCGCTTCAAAGTGCGCAGAAGACTCTGCTCGGCCTCGGTTTCAGAAAGAACGAGTTCGACAGGCCGACCGAAACCTTCTCCCAGGGTTGGAATATGCGCATAGAGCTGGCCAAGATTCTGCTGAGGAAGCCGGAAGTGCTCCTGCTGGATGAGCCGACAAACCATCTCGACATCGAATCCATTCAGTGGCTTGAGGATTATATCAGGAATTACAACGGGGCCCTCGTGCTCATCTCACACGACAGACGGTTCCTCGACAACTGCACCGAAAGGACGGTGGAGGTGATGCTGGGGCATCTCTATGATTACAAGGTCCCCTACTCCAGATATGTGGAATTGCGCAAGGAACGCATCGAGCAGCAGAAGGCCGCATTCGCGAACCAGCAGAGGATGATAGAGAAGACCGAGGAGTTCATCGAGAAGTTCCGCTACAAACCCACCAAGAGCAATCAGGTCCAGTCCCGCGTGAAGCAGCTTCAGAAACTTGACAGGATCGAGATAGACGAGGAAGACCTTGCCACCCTGTCGGTGAAGTTTCCTCCGGCACCCCGCAGCGGGGACGTAGCCTTCGAGGCAAAGGATGCCGTAATCGGCTACGAGCGCAGGAAGATAATACTGAATGGTGCCAATCTGATTGTCAAACGCGGGGAGAAAGTTGCGTTCGTTGGACGTAACGGAGAGGGCAAGACGACAATGATGCGTGTCCTTATGGACGAACTTGAGCCGTTTGAAGGGAAAGCCGCGAAAGGATACAACGTTGACGTGGGATATTATGCCCAGAATCAGGAAGATGTCCTTGACAAGAAGCAGACCGTATTCGAGACTCTTGACAGGATTGCAGTGGGCGACATCCGCACGAAACTGCGGGATATCCTCGCAGCATTCCTCTTCCGGGGAGACGAGATTGACAAGAAGGTGGCGGTGCTCAGCGGAGGTGAGCGTTCAAGATTGGCTATGGCCAAACTGATGCTCCGTGCCCATAACCTGCTTGCACTGGACGAACCGACCAACCATATGGACATCCGCTCGAAAGATGTCCTCAAACAGGCTCTGCAGTCATACGACGGCACCCTGATAATTGTCTCACACGACAGGGACTTCCTCAACGGACTCGTGGACAAGGTGTATGAATTCAACGACGGGAAGGTGAAGGAATATCTCGGCGGTGTCGACGATTTCCTCCGGGCAAAGAAACTCGAGTCCCTCCACCAGTTGGAAACCTCGAAACCCCAGCCGGTAAAGGAGGTAAAAAGACCTGAAACAGAGAGTTCTACCGTCGACTCGAAGCAGGATTACAAGGCGCAGAAGGTCCTGTCAAGAGAAGCGAAGAAATTGAAGAACCGTGCCGATTTTCTGGAAAAGCAGATAGGTACCATCGAGGCCGAAATGAAAGGCATCGAAAGTGAGCTGTCCGCGCCCACTCCGGAAACCGACATTATGGAATTGACCCGTAAATATCTGGACCTCAAGAGAGATCTGGACGCAAAGATGGACGAATGGGCGTCCCTCAGTTAGAAGTTGTTATGGAAGAAAGGCAATTGTATCTTTTCGGAATGCATCCCGTGGCCGAGGCAGTGCGCCAGGGAAGGAAGTTGGAGAAGGTCCTCTTCAAGCAGGGGCTTGAAGGAGACCAGTTCAGAGCTCTCCTGAAGGAGGTGGAGGACAAGGGAATCCCCTGCCAGTTCGTGCCCGGGGAGAAGTTGAACCACCTTGTCAAAGGTTCCCATCAGGGAGTTGTGGCCTATATCTCGCAGATAGATTACATCGATTTCGAGACAATGGTCGACAACGCCCTTGCAGCGAAGAAGAATCCCGTGTTCATAATGCTTGACGGAGTGAGTGACGTCCGCAACCTCGGGGCTATTGCAAGAAGCGCCGAATGTACCGGCATCGACGGCCTCATCCTGCCTGCCAAAGGCGGTGCTGCAATCAATGCGGATGCAGTCAAGACATCGGCAGGAGCCCTTCTGAGGATTCCCACGACAAAGGTCACCAACCTCAGGATTCCGGTATATTACCTGAAGGAACTGGGATTCAGGATTGTGGCGGCTACCGAAAAATGCGAGACTCTTATGTACGACGTCGATTTCACGGGGCCAACCGCCGTTATCCTGGGGTCCGAAGGCACCGGCATCTCCCCCGCCCTCCTGTCCCTGTGCGATTGCAGGGCCAGGATTCCGATGTACGGCCAGACAGGGTCTCTCAACGTATCCGTTGCGGCGGCCGTCATTATGTATGAATCATTGAGACAAAGGAACATCAAAAATCAATAGGATATGAAAAAATTGATTTCCGCCGCACTTGCAGTGCTTGTAACTACGTTTGCCTTCGCGGCGGGCCGCGAGAAGGTGACGAAGGAATTCGAGGTGAGGGATTTCACCGGCCTGAAGATTCATCACGTCTCCAACGTGAAGATTGTCAAGGCAGAGAAATGCGGCCTCAAGATAGAGGTTGACGCTGAATGCATCGATTTTGTCGTACTGTCATATCAGGACAACGGTGTCCTGAACATCGGTTACGAGAAACTTCCGTTCAAATATCAGAACTCCAAAGTCAGCCATATGAAAATCACCGCCTATATGCCTCATCTCAATTACATAGACATAAGCGGAGCGAGCACGCTGACAACTGTGAGCACCTTGACCCCCACTTCCGAAATGGGCGCGTTCCTGCTCAACTGTTATGGAGCATCAAAGATTGACTCCCTCTCCATCAGCGCACCGAAGGCTACTCTCAACATCTCCGAGGCCTCGAAAGCAGTTGTAAAGGGAAATTACGGTGAACTGACTGCCAACGTGGCGACTGCATCCAAACTGACAATGTCGGGGACTGCCGATGACTTCACGCTGAAGGTTTCCGAGGCATCCACCCTCAAGAGTGAAGAACTCAAGGCCGGAAGCGTCAATACGGACATCTCCGGAGCCAGCAAAGCCAACATTTATGTCAGTAAATCGCTTGACGTATCCGTTGCAAGCGCCTCAACACTGACCTATATGAGCCCTTCGTCCATCAAACTCAACGTTCAGAACATCTCAGGCACTTCAGCCTTCAGGAAGAAGGATATCAACGACAAAAAGAAGTAGCAGAAGAAAAGGAAACCATAGACCATCCCTCGCGCTCCAGATGCAGTTTCATCTTCAGTCCGAGGGATTCTGCTTTTTCAAGCAGGCACGGAACATCCTCTTCGAAGAAACCGCTGAGCATCAGGGTGCCGCCCTCAGGTTTGAGAGCCCGCACGTAAGTCGGCATATCCGCAAGCAGGATGTTTCTGTTGATATTTGCCAGAATGATGTCATATCGTCCTTTCTGGATATATGAAGCATCCCCGCACCGGCTCGTAATCTTGTGCCCCACCCGGTTCCTTTTCGCGTTCGCGGCCGCGGAACGGATACATACCGGGTCGATGTCTATTGCGTGGACCGGCACTTGAGCCCCAAGCTTTGCCGCCACGATTGCCAGGATTCCGGTTCCGCACCCCATATCGAGAACGGATTTTCCCCTGAGTCCCCTGCCTTCCCGCAGGAGAGCTTCTATCATCATACAGGTCGTCTGATGATGCCCGCTGCCGAATGACATCTGAGGATCGATTGTTATGTTGTATTTCGTCCTCGGCAGGTCTTTGTGATAAGAAGCCTTGACAGTGACGGTACCGGCGACGACCACCGGTTCGAAATCGCTCTCCCAAACCGCATTCCAATTCTGCTCCGGAATCAGTTCGGTTGAAACGGAAAGTTCGAAACCCTCGCCGACATAACCGGAAAGCACTGTCTTCAGAGCCCGGGAATCAAAATGTTCCTTCGGTATGAAGGCATTCAGGCAGGGCTCCTCTATCGTAAAACTGTCGAAGCCGAGGTCTTCCACCCCGGCTTCGATTATTTCGGCAAACTCCTCACTGAAAGGAGTGAGCGTTATGTGAATTGCTATATAATCCATCAATATGACTGTGCGATTGCAACGAAGTCTGCCGCCTTGAGAGAAGCGCCTCCGATAAGTCCGCCGTCGATATCCTCACAGGCGAAAAGTTCCTTTGCGTTTGAGGGCTTGCAGCTGCCGCCATAAAGAATGGTCGTATCCTGAGCGACTTTCTCACCGAATTTGCCTGCAACGGCCTTGCGGATGAATGCGTGGATTTCCTGAGCCTGGGCGCTTGTTGCAGTGACGCCGGTACCGATTGCCCATACGGGTTCGTAAGCGATGACTACATTTACCATCTGCTCTGCAGTAAGGGTGAAGAGAACTTCCTCAATCTGCTTGCCCACTACTTCGAACTGCTTGCCTGCGTTGCGTTCGTCAAGTTTCTCACCGACACAGAAGATAACCTTCAGGCCTGATTCGAAGGCAAGATTGATTTTCTTTACGAGGGTTTCGGAAGTCTCACCGTAGTATTCCCTGCGCTCGGAGTGTCCGAGAATCGTGTATGCACAACCTGCATCCTTAATCATTGCAGCGGCAACTTCGCCTGTGAAGGCTCCCTTGGGCTGGTCAGCGCAGTTCTGTGCGCTCAGTGCGATTGCTGTTCCGCCGATAACGTCGGCAACCTTTGTCAGATGAGTGAAGGGGGGTGCTACAACCAGCTGGACGTCTGAGGGCACTTCTTTGATTTTTGCTACGATTTCATTGGCAAGAGCCACACCTTCGGTAACGGTCGTGTTCATTTTCCAGTTACCTGCAACAATTTTCTTTCTCATATTTTTCCGTGTTTGATTAGCATTACTCTATCTTGCAAAAATAGAAATTATTAGTTTAATTTGCGAAAAAAGATGGCATAAATGATCGACATAAAAGAAATACTCTACACTTTCGCCGCTCTCTTTGCAATCATCGACGTGACAGGCTCCATTCCGATTGTAATCAACATCAAGCATCACGGTATGGCAGTGAAGCCCCTGCAGATTTCAGTCATCTGCTTTCTCGTGATGGCCCTGTTCCTCATCGGAGGAGAAAAGTTCCTTTCAGGCGCGAATATCGATATGCACGGATTCGCAGTGGCCGGCGCCATAATTCTTCTGGTTTATGCCTTCGAGATGACCCTTGGCGTCCACATAATCAAGAATGACGAATGTCCACAGGGAACTTCCGCCATTATCCCGCTTGTGTTTCCTCTCTATGCGGGGGCCGGAGCCCTTACGACCGTGATTGCAATGCGGACCGAATATGCGATGGTCAACATTCTCATCGCGGTTGCGCTCAATACGGCAATCATCTATTTCTTCCTGAAATATATTGACAAACTCGAGAAAATCATCGGTCCCCAGATCATCTACATAATCACGAAGATTCTGGGCATCGTCCTTCTGGCAATGGCGTCCAAGATGTTTGTCGTAAACCTCAAGGCCCTGCTGTAGCCTATGGACAAGCTCTTTCTCATTGACGGGCACTCGCTCATCTTCAGGATGTATTATGCCTTCCTCAGGAGGCCTATGATCAATTCGAAGGGCGAGGACACCTCCATTCTGTTCGGTTTCACAAAATACCTGCTGGAATTGATACGGAGGGAGCATCCGACACATCTTGCCATTGCGTTCGACCCGCCTGCGAAGACTTTCCGTCACGAACTCTCGGCAGACTACAAGGCAACCCGCGAAGCGGCCCCCGAACTGGTGAAGGAGGCGCTGGAGCCTTTGTGCACGATTGCCGGAGCACTGCGCATACCTGTCGTGATGAAGCCCGGATATGAGGCCGACGACGTGATAGGAACGCTGGCAAAGAAGTTTTGCGGGCCCCTCTGCGACGTATATATGGTCACTCCCGACAAGGATCTCGGGCAGATTGTAGATGACCATATCTACCAGTACAAGCCAGGCAAAAGCGGAGCAGACAACATCATTCTCTCCAAAGCGGACGTCTGCGCGAACTACGGCATCGGAAGTCCGTCCCAGGTGATTGACATCCTCACTCTCTGGGGAGATGCCTCCGACAACGTGAAAGGAGTTCCCGGAGTCGGGGAAATCGGCGCCGGAAAATTTGTCGCCAAATACGGCAGTGTGGAGAACATATTTGCGCATCTGGGTGAACTGACCCCGAGAATGCAGGAAGCGTTCCGCAGCGCGGAGCCTTACATCTACCTGAGCAAGGAACTGGTCACGATAAAGACCGACGTCCCTTTGGACGTCACTTTCGACTCTATGGAACTTGACGGTCCAGACCCGGAAGCAACCTCTTCATTCATAAAAAGATACGAATTCGGCTCACTCAGATCCCTCCTACCGGATGTTTCCGTGATGAAAGCTCCGGAGAAAGAGGGACTCTCCTGCACAGGGACCGATTTCAACGAAATAAAAATGCTGGCGGAAAAAGCAGGTATGGTGGCTGTCCGTCACGATGGGAAGTATGTTCTGGGAGTCGGTTCAAAATACTGTGTCTGCGACAGCATTCAGGCAGAAACACTTCTGGGTGACCCGTCGATTGTCAAGGCGGGGCACTCGATGAAGGGGATGAAAGCGACGGGCGACGTTTACGACATCGAACTGATGCATTATCTTGCGGAACCGGAAAGGACTCACAAACTGGATATTCTGGCAAGAAGTTATCTCAATGCCGACATCGTCAGTCCTTCCGCACAAAAGACGGAGACCGTTCAGGAAGCCCCTGCCCTGCCCGACCTCTTCTCCATCCCTGCCGATACCCCGGTCACAGAACGTTACGATACCGGCAAGGCGGGATGCGAATGTGCCGCAATCTGGAAGATTGTCCCGATCCTTAAGAAAGAACTTCATCAGACGGGCCTCTGGGAGCTCTACCTTACTGTGGAGATGCCGCTTATGATGGTTCTGGCAGATATGGAGGCCACCGGCGTCACGATAGACACCGCCGCTCTGAGACAATACGGAACTGCACTGTCCGAAGAGATGGCGCAAATCGAGGCACAGGCCCGCGAGTCAGCCGGGGAATCTGACGTAAACCTCTCCTCTCCCAGACAGGTGGGCAACGTGATATTCGAAAAACTGGCTCTCAATCCGAGGGTGAAGAGGTCAGGATTGAACTATCCGACCGACGAAGAGACCCTCCGGGATCTGGAAGGGAAGCATCCCTTCATCGGACTGCTGCTTGAATACAGAGGTCTGAAGAAACTCCTTTCTACATACGTGGAGCCCCTGCCCAATCTTGTCAACCCGGCAACGGGAAAGATTCACACCACTTTCAATCAGGCTCTCACCGCCACCGGACGCCTCAGTTCGTCTCATCCCAATCTCCAGAACATCCCAATCCGCACGGAACGCGGGAGCAGGATAAGGGAAGCCTTCGTAAGCAGTTATCCGGACGGATGCATCATATCGGCGGACTATTCACAGATAGAGCTCAGGATTATGGCTCATCTGAGCGGGGACGAGGCGATGCTGGAAGGATTTTCCCACGGAGCCGACATCCACACGGCAACGGCAGCCCGCATATTCGGCAAGTGCGCGGAAGATGTGACACCTGACGAACGCAGAAAGGCAAAGGCCGCGAACTTCGGCATCATCTATGGAATGTCGGCCTTCGGGCTGGCGCAGAGGATGGAAATTCCGAGAGGCGAAGCCAAGGCATTCATAGAGGAGTACTTCCGGAACTACCCCGGAGTGAAGAGATACATCGACGAGGCTATAGCCGCCGCACACGAAAGGCAATATGTGGAGACTATGTTCGGAAGAAGAAGATATCTCCCCGAAATCAACTCCAGAAATCATAATGTCAGCGCCCTTGCAGAGAGGAACGCAATCAACGCACCCATTCAGGGCAGCGCTGCGGACATCATCAAGATGGCGATGATAAACGTGTGGAAACGCCTCCGGGAAGCCGGCCTCAGAACGAAGATGGTTCTTCAGGTCCACGACGAACTGATTTTCGACGTGGCGCCGGGAGAAAGGGATGCCGTGCTTGAGCTTGTCAGGGACGAGATGGAACACGTTTGTACACTGAAAGTGCCGTTGACGGTGGAATGCAATTATGGCAGGAACTGGAAAGAAGCACACTGAGCTGACCGACAGAGAGTTGGTCGAGTTGGCAGTCCGACAGGACCGGGATGCCTTCTCACTGCTTCTCGCACGTTACCGCGAGGCTCTCATTGCCCATATCCTGAAGTATGTCTCCGTCCCCGAAGACGCGGAGGACATCTGCCAGAGAAGCCTTGAAAAGGCCTACGTCAATATCGGAAAATATGACAGCCGATACGCATTTTCCACCTGGCTCTACAGCATTGCCGGAAACGAGGCGAAGGACCATATAAGGAAGAACCGCAACACGCTCTCTTCCGTTCCTCTCACTCCCGGCAACGGAGACTCCGACATCCTTGCCGGCATCACCCCGGAAGAGGAATTCATTGTCGGGCAGGCGGTGAAGAATATGACTTCCAGCATAGCCGGCCTTCCCGAGAAATACAGGCGTGTCGCAGAACTCCGGTTCATACAGGATTATTCATACGATGACATAGCCCGGAATCTGGAGATACCCATAGGGACTGTCAAGACAAGGCTCAACCGTGCAAGGAAATTGCTCGTGAATCAAAAGGATGCGAATGATGGAAAGGATAACTGATTATTTTCCCCTGTTTGACGAAGGGCAGGTCGAGGCTTTCGCCAGGATGGAAGAGCTCTACCGGCAATGGAACGCCTCCATAAATGTCATATCCCGGAAGGATATGGACAATTTCAAGGAGCATCATCTGCTTCACAGTCTTGCAATTGCAAAAGTCGTCGATTTCCCGGCCGGGAGCACCATCCTCGATGTCGGGACAGGCGGTGGGTTTCCCGGAATCCCCCTTGCGGTGGCATTTCCGAGGTGTTCCTTCACATTGTGCGATTCCATAGGAAAGAAAATAAAGGTTGCCTCCGCAGTTGCGGAAAGTCTGGGGCTGACGAATGTCGAGACTGTGAACGCAAGGGTCGAGACGCTCGGAAGGAAGTTTGATTATGTAGTGTCGCGTGCCGTCACCTCCCTGGACAATATGTATCCCTGGATCAAGGAGTCGTTCACAAAGGCGGTCATCTGCCTCAAAGGAGGAGAGCTCGACGATGAGATTGAACTCTGTGCCCGCAAGTGCGGCCTTGATAGGGCCCGATTCTTCAAGACCGATTTGTCCTCTTTTTTTGACGGGGAGTATTTCAGCACAAAGAAGGTGGTGATTATCTCAAAATAAATTTGTAATCAGGAGGAAAAACACTATCTTTGCCGTCCATTGCGGAAAAATAAAAACCAAAAGATATGAAACGTACATTTCAACCTTCACAGATCAAACGCCGCCACAAACACGGATTCCGCGAGCGTATGAGCACTCCCAACGGACGCCGCGTATTGGCAGCACGCCGCCGTCACGGCCGCAAGAAACTGACTGTCTCATCAGAGGATCTCTGGTAATCCGGCATCAGTCCCCTGCCCTACGGCGCTACTGGCGGGCGTGTTGTAATTGGTAGCCAAGCCAGACTTAGGATCTGGTGCCTAGTGCGTATGGGTTCGAGTCCCTTCGCCCGCACTCGAAAAAGCCTTCAGCGATTGCTGAAGGTTTTTTCGTTGCCTGCGGCGGGCGGGCCGCTGATGCGGCCATCGCAGCTTCGCTGCTCTAATCGCCCACACGAATGAAAGAGTTAAAGCGTTGTAAATTGGCGACTTTTTGGCGAGACAAACCCTGTTTTTGCACACACAGAGAGGACTATGGGGGAATTTCCTTTGTTTTCTCCCCCGATTGAGTCACGAATCGCCATTTTGGGGGAATTCAAGTCCGATATTCCCCCGATTTCAGCATCAAGAGTCGAACCTGATCATCCTTGCGAACCGAAGATTGATTGCAGTATTCCCTGATCCAGGCGCAACATTCTCTGAATTTGCTTCAGTGTCGCATTGTACTCATAGCGCATCACCTTTGCCATAGCGATTTTTGCATTGGAAGGAATCTGGGCCGGGTTTGCCGTACCGTATTCATTCCTGCATTTCTTACAGACTGCCGCATAGAGTTCATCTTCGGTATACGCGACGCTCTCCCCTATTTCCCTTGCTATTTCCTTGTTGCTCTCGATGTTTTTGCCCAAAAGATAGAAGTAGTGCACGGCATCGCGGAAGAGCCCTTCCCCCGTTTCGATATCACAGTAAGAAAACGGAGAGAAACATCCGTCCAACAATTTCAAGCCTCTGATTTCATCTGAAATATGAGAATGGGTTATTGAACGGCGCTCCCTGATGGTGGACGGAACAGATGTCTCCCAAAATCTCTTTTTCGCATCAGGATTGAAATAACAGAAATTCGCTCCCCAAGGATATGAAAAAGGGGTATAGTTGTCGTGCACAAGGAATCCGTTCCTGTTGTCATATATCAGGACGTTCCTTGCATCTGCAAGGTCGTTCAGCAGCCGAATCCCGGGTTTGAATG
>JAGHVE010000116.1 GCA_018064445.1 Candidatus Cacconaster equifaecalis | reverse complement strand
TATGGGTATGGCGTTTATGGCGTTTATGGGTATTTCACTTTAAAAGGAGGAGGAAACAGATATGAATATCACTATCATCTCAGCGGTTGCCGTCATAGTTGTCGTCACCCTGATTCTCGTAGCCCTTCTTCTTTTTATCAAGACGAAACTCACCCCTTCCGGAAGCGTGAAGATTGACATCAACGGCGGCAAGAAGGTCGTCGAGGCTCCGATGGGAGGTTCTCTGCTGAGCACTCTCGCCGAGCAGAAGATTTTCCTTCCCTCCGCCTGCGGCGGAAAGGGCAACTGCGGACAGTGCAAGTGCCAGGTCCTTGAAGGTGGTGGAACAATCCTTCCCACCGAGGTGGGATTCTTCTCCCGCAAGCAGATTATGGACAACTGGCGTCTGGGCTGTCAGGTAAAGGTAAAGGACAATCTGAAGATTCAGGTTCCCGACTCTGTCCTGAGCGTCAAGAAGCTTGAGTGCGAGGTAATTTCCAACCACAACGTGGCCACCTTCATCAAGGAGTTCACGGTGCGTCTCCCCGAAGGTGAGCACATCGAGTTCAAGAGCGGCGAATACATCCAGATTGACATTCCCGCCTGTGACGTGAACTTCTCCGACATCGAGGTTGAGCCCGAATACCGTGCGGATTGGGAGAGATACAACTTCTTCGACCTGAAGATGCACAATCCCGTACCCACCATCCGTGCCTATTCAATGGCCTCTTATCCAGCAGAGGACAACATCGTCAAGTTGAACGTCCGTATCGCAACGCCTCCTTTCGACCGCACACAGCCCAAAGGCGTGTTCAAGTGCCTGCCGGTCAATCCCGGTGTGGCATCATCGTACGTCTTCAGCCGCAAGCCCGGTGACAAGGTTACGATCAGCGGCCCTTACGGTGAGTTCCTTCTTCCCAAGGACGATCCCAAGGAGATTGAATACGTTTTTGTCGGCGGCGGTGCCGGTATGGCCCCTCTGCGCAGCCACATAATGCATCTGTTCAAGACTCTCAAGACAGACCGCAAGGTCAAGTTCTTCTATGGCGCCCGCGCGCTTGTGGAGGCCTTCTATCTTGAGGATTTTGCGGAAATCGAGCGCGAGTTCCCCAACTTCGAGTTCCATCTGGCTCTCGACCGTCCGGATCCCGCAGCCGATGCCGCAGGCGTCAAGTATACTGCAGGTTTCGTGCACAATGTGATGAACGAACTTTACCTGAAGGACCACGAGGCTCCCGAGGACATCAAGTACTTCATGTGCGGACCTCCGATGATGGTTTCTTCCGTCAACAATCTGCTTGACAGTCTCGGAGTTCAGCCCGAAAACATCTATTACGACAATTTCGGTGCATAGAGCTCGGATCTGATATGAGAAAAGCCGGAGAAATCCGGCTTTTTTTTGTTTTTGTCAAAAATGTGCTATATATTTGCCATCCCTTTCGGGAATGATTCGCTAGCTCAGTTGGTAGAGCACAGCACTTTTAATGCTGGGGTCTTGGGCTCGAGCCCCAAGCGGATCACAGGATAGAGCGCTGCGGTGCTCTATTTTTGTCTATGTGGGTGTCGGTATGAGGGGTAGGGAAATAATCTTCTGCACAATATTCTTTCTGGCAGGGAACTCTCTTGGAGGATGGGTTCCGGCAGCGCCGTTGCCGTACCTGCTGGCGGCAGCAGTTTCGGCCTTTCTCGCGCTGCGATTCAGGAATGCAGCCGTGATATTGCTCTGCTTTCTCTTTCTCGGTGTTTCCGGCATTCAGATTGACCTCTGTACTCAGGATGAAGCGCCGTCGGCCATCGCGGACCTCGCTGCCCGATGCAAGCGTTCTTTTTCCCTTTTCCTGGAGCGGTTCGTCCCTCCCGGAGATGAACTTGCAATCCTGAAAGCGTTGGCAATCGGGGACAAAAGCGATATCTCCCGGGGACTGCGGCAGATTTATCGGGAAGCCGGCGCAATGCATCTGCTTGCCCTCAGCGGCCTGCACGTCGGAATAATCTATGGAATTGCGGTTCTTGCGCTGTCGTTCCTGGGAGGGAGCACTCCGGCAAAAGTGTTCAGGTCATCCGTCACTCTTCTTTTCCTGTGGGGTTATGCGGTCGTCTCCGGGCTCAGTCCTTCCATCTGCCGTGCGGTCGTAATGATAACGGTCTATGAAATATCCGTGTTCATCACAAACGGCAGGGACGGGCTGTCGAGCCTGGCGGCAAGCGCCCTGCTCATAACGCTCTTCTCTCCGGACGCTCCTCGGAACATCGGTTTCCAGCTTTCATACAGCGCGGTCCTTGCCATCCATACGATTCATCCAAGACTGAACGGATTGCTCGATACGAAATCCCGGCTTCTCAAGGCAGTGTGGGGGTCACTGTCGATTGCAATCTCCTGTCAGGCGACCTGCGGGGTGCTTGGATGGCTCTATTTCGGTACATTCCCACGCTATTTTCTTCTTACAAATCTTCTGGCGGTGCCGCTGGCAACGGTTGTGATGTATCTGATTGCCGCCAGCATCATATCTTCCGCTCTCCCGGGACTCTCCGGAATCTGCACAGTCTTTCTTGAAAAAACGCTCTGGCTTCTCAACAAGGTGCTGGAGATTATTTCAGGATTGGATGGAATATTCTTCTGAAATGGTTAAATTTGGGAATAAATTCCGAAATTATGAGAAAACTGTTTCTGGCCTTGTTGCCGTTCCTGCTTCTTGCCTGCGGAAGGAATGCAGATGTCGTAGTTCCCAATGAGAAGCAGCGTGAGTGGGCCGAGTGTGAGCTGGGCGTGATGTACCACTTCGATATGCAGGTCTTCAATCCTGATTATGAATGGCGTCATTGGGGTACGCATCCTGATGCCTCCACCTTCAACCCCACTGAACTCAACACCGACCAGTGGCTTGATGCCGCCTCGAAGATAGGAGCGAAATATGCCGTGCTTGTGGCAAAGCATTGCTGCGGATTCAGCCTGTGGCCGACCGAGGCACACGGATACAGCGTGAAGAACAGCCCCTGGAGGAACGGACAGGGCGACATAGTCCGAGATTTCATCGAGTCCTGCAAGAAGTATGGCATCAAGCCGGCAATATATGCCAGCACTACAGCCAACGGTTATTATTGGGTGGACAATCCCGGCCTTGTGCAGCCCGGCGGACCATATACCCAGGAGGAATATAACGCCGTGGTTGAAAAGCAGTTGACCGAACTCTGGAGCAACTACGGAGATCTGTTCGAAATATGGTTTGACGGCGGGGTCCTGTCACCGGAAAGGGGAGGAGCCGGGGTTGCGGAACTTGTGCAGAAACTTCAGCCGGATGCAATAGCATTTCAGGGGCCTTACGGACACCCCAACCTTATCCGTTGGGTGGGCAACGAGTCTGGCCTTGCGCCCTATCCCTGCTGGGCCACCGCCGATTCCACCACCAATTCGGACGGGGTTGTAGCCGTCGAAGGTATGAACGGCCGTCCCGACGCACCGTTCTGGTGTCCCGGGGAGTCGGACTGCACCTTGCGCCACAACAGCACCCGTCAGGGGGGATGGGAATGGGCTCCCGGTGAGGATGACAGAATCTTCACAGTCAGCGAACTGATGGAGAAATATGAGACCAGCGTGGGCCGCAACACCAATATGCTATTAGGCCTGGTGGTGGACCCCCGCGGCCTTGTCCCTGAAGGGGACGTGCAGCGTCTGGAGGAGTTCGGCAAGGCAATAAAGGAGAAATACGGCAGCCCTGTTGCAACCGCTTCGGGCAAGGGACGAAAGGTGGAAATCGAATTCGACAAGCCAACCGTCCTGAATCGTGCAGTGATTCAGGAAGATATATCCTACGGCGAAAGGGTGCTCGAATATTCTCTCAAGGGACGCACTGCCGACGGCAAGTGGGTGGACCTGGCGCTCGGTTCGAACATCGGACACAAACATATCGACCTTTTCCAGAACATCGAACTGACCGCAGTGAGGCTTGAAGTGAAATCCTGCAAGGCTGAACCTGTAATCAGGAACTTTGCCGTCTATGGCCCCGTGGAACGCTCTGCCCAAAGAGCCAGATTCGAGGACGGAAATTATGCGATGTTCGTCCATTTCGGCCTCTATTCACAACTTGAGGGCGTATGGAAGGGCAAGACATACTTCGGCAATGCGGAATGGATAATGAACGGCAACCAGGCCGGAATCTCAGTGGAGGACTACAAGGCTCTGGCAAAGGATTTCAATCCTTCAGAGTTCGATGCCGAGGCGCTCGTTCAGCTTGCCAAGGATGCCGGGATGAAATATATCATCATCACCTCCAAGCATCACGAGGGTTTCGCGATGTTCGATTCCGATGCCTGTGACTTCAACATCCACGATGCAACTCCCTGCGGCCGCGACCTTATGAAGGAACTGGCGGACGCCTGCCACAAGGCGGGTCTGGGCATAGGCTTCTACTACTCCCAGTTCCAGGACTGGACGGCTCCCGGTGGAGGCGGAGGTCCTTCTGTCGATGCTTCAGGGCGCAAGGTCAGTTTTGACGAATACTATCACAGCAAGGTGGTGCCTCAGGTTACGGAACTCCTGACCAACTATGGGGAGATTCAGCTGATCTGGTTCGACACTCCCGGCGATATGCAGGCGAAATATTCCGAGGACCTGGTGAACCTCGTTCACGAACTTCAGCCCGGAGCTCTGGTGTCAAGCCGCGTCGGCAACGGACTGGGCGATTACGAGACACTTGGAGATATGGAAGTGCCGCTGAAGAATATGAACATCCTTTGGGAAGGCATTGACGTCACTCAGGTCGGCTGGGGCTATTCCCGCAATGACTCCGAATGGAAGAGCCCCGAATATATAGTGAAGACACTCACTTCCACCATCGCACGCGGCGGTACTTTTATGATGAACGTGGGACCCACCTCGAAGGGTCTGATAGCCCCCCAGGCTGCGGCTGCTCTCCGTGGGGCGGGGAAGTGGATCAGCAGATATCCCGAGGTTGTATATGGAGCGGGGCCTTCTCCCTGGGGACACGCTCTGCCCTGGGGTGATGCGGTTACACAGTTCGGGAAGATATACCTCATCGTTTATGACTGGCCTTCCGACGGACATCTGTGGCTTCCCGGACTCAAGTCCGGCATCAGGTCCGTGAAGTTGTACGGTGGCGCGGCTCTCGGTTACGACAGCGAAGACGGATGGACCCGCATAGACGTCCCTTTCCAGAGACCGGACAGTTATGCATCTGTCATAGAGATAGAAACTGAAGGAAAGCCTGTGGCTTCGCAGAACATTGCGGCAGACCCTTCCGTTCCGAGCGGATTCTCCGTCGTATTCGGCGATCACGACATGTGCGGTGCCTTTTATGACAGCTGGATGGACAAGTTCGGCGAGTGGAAGTTCAAGCACAGCCTGAAGGATCTTAGTGCTGACACCTGGTTTGACTGGACCGTCAATTTCCAGAAGGCCGGCACTTACGACGTCGAATTGGAGTACAAGGGTGATGGTCCGGTGCTCTGGCAACTTGAGATTGACGGCAAACAGGCCCTTCTCAACAGCCAGAAGTCGGCCAACGTCTATACCTGGCAGAGGCTCGGCTGGATAGAAATCGACAATCCGGGCAGGCACTGCATCTGCATCCGTCCCGTTGGCGAGGATTATCAGCACGCCGTTGTATCATCAATCAGGCTTACTCCGGTAGAACTTTGAAAATGAGAAACATAGTCGCATCAATCGTTTTTCTGCTCGTATCGGCCTCTCTCCCTGCGCAGGGCTTGTCCTCCATCAAGGGGCGTGTAGTTGATTCCGCTGACGGTACTGCAGTGGAATTCGCGGATGTCATAGTGTCCGATATGAATGACAGGGTTGTCGCATCGGGAACGGTCAGCGGCGACTCTTTCATTGTCAGCGGCATCAAAGCGGACACCGTGCTGGTCACCGTCAGGATGATAGGCTATGAGGCGTATGTCAGCGAGCCGGTCCGACTTGCGGAAGGGAAAACTGCGGATCTCGGTACCATTCTTATGAACAGGCAGTCTGTAGGCATCCAGGAGGTGACGGTGGTGGCGCAGAAGAATCAGATAGTCTACAAACTTGACCGCAAGACAATCAGCGGCTCTTCTTCCCTGACGGCGGGAGGTGGCACGGCGCTGGACATTCTCTCCAATGTCTCTTCCGTGCAGGTGGACGCCGACGGTGAACTCACCCTCAGGGGCAGCAGCAACTATCTCGTATATGTGGACGGAAAACCGAGCCCTCTGGAAGGTACTGCCGCACTTCAGCAGATTCCGGCCTCATCCATCGACGATATAGAAATCATCACAACCCCATCGGCGAGATACAGATCCGACGGTGACGTGGGAATTATAAACATAAAGACCACAGGACCCTCCGCCGACCGCTTCGGTGGGGTAATAAACCTGACGGGAAGCACGCTCGGGACCTGGGGGGCGGACGGAAAACTGAGCTTCCGCAACGGCCACAATACCTTCTATGCAGGCGGCACGTTCCAGGATATCAAGTCAAAAGGTGCCTTCAAGCAGGACAAGACCACCGAAGTGGACGGATACAGGACCGTATCACATTCCGACGGGGAACGTTTCCGCAGCAACAGGACGATGATAGGAAACGCCGGGTGGCAGTTCGATGACGGGAAGAGGCACAATTTCGTTCTGGACCTGCAGATGGGCGAGACAAAGAACAGCAGGGGAGGAGATATGCTTTACAACGAGTCCCGCAGTTTCGAGGGGACTCCGCTCTATGACAATGTCTATAACAGCGCCGACAGGTATATGCTTCACAAGAAACTGATGCAGGCTTCCATCGATTATACCTGGAAGATTTCACCGCGCAGCGAAATCAATGCCACCAGCCGTCTCAGATATGACCGGTATTCGCTGGAATACACCGAAAGCAATATGTTCACTCTCGAAGGCGTCAGGGACGAGGGTACCCGCGGATATGAGGAGGAGCATCACTGGGATGCCGACGGCGCGGTCGTATATAAGTTCGACTTCAAGCCGGAAGGAACTCTGGAGGCCGGATATCAGTACATTACCTACAGCGAACACGGTGAATTCAAGTTCAAGTCCTGGGACAAGGCCGCTCAGGACTTCATCTGGGATGAGAGCCAGCATACGCCGTTCTATTACCGCCGTCAGACCCATACTCTCTTCGCTATGGTCACGGACCGTCTGGGCTCCGTTGATTTCGATGCCGGACTCCGGGCGGAAAGGGTGATTGACGACGTGACTCTGGAAAAACTTGACGTCTCGAAGCACGATAAGATATGGGACTTCTTCCCGTCGGCACACGTTTCATACGATGCCTCTGCCGCCGGAGTCTTCAGTTTCGGCTACTCCCGCCGCACCAACCGGCCCGGCATCTGGCAGAGGGAACCTTACATCACATACGAGGACTACTATACAAGGAAGGTGGGAAACCCTGACATCAGGGCGGAATACATCAATTCCCTGGAACTCGGGTACCGCAAGGGGTTCCGGAATTCCGGCAATCTGGCTGCTACGCTGTTCTGGCGTAACCGCAAGGACGTGGTTGACTGGATAAGAATGCCATACGAACCGGGCATCACTCTCGACAAGATTGTCAATGCCGGCAATCAGAATGAATACGGAATCGAGTTCAGCACGCAGTTCAAAACGTGGAAATGGTGGATGATGACGATAAACGGAGACTTCTACCGATATGATTTCAAAGCCACCCGGAGCGACTGCAAAGATGCGTCAGGATTCAATTATATGCTGGGATGGATCAACAACTTCACCGTGGCAAAGAACACAAGGATTCAGTTTGACGGCCATTTTGTCGGCCCTCACGTGCTCACACAGGGTTCCGAGAAGGCCTACTGCTATTTTGACCTGGCAGCTCGCCAGCAGTTCGCAAAGGGGAAAATCGCGCTGTCGCTGGTGGCTCACGACATATTCCATACGGCTGTCTATGAGAATCTCCGCTCCACTGCCGGACTTGAGTCCCGCACCTGGGTACGGCCAAAGTATCCGAATATAGTGCTGGGTTTCACGTTCCGTTTCAACACCAAGGCTGCAAAAGAGAAGGGCGGCGCAATCTCCGGTGAGGCCGGATTCGAAGGAAAGGAATTCTAAAATTGCTTGAATCATTATGAAAAAATCAATCTGTCTGATATTGGCGATAACAGCCACAATTGCGAATGCTTCCTGCATTGCCGGGGACAATGACGGAGTCTTGAAGACCGGGATGACCGAGGCGGAGGCCGAGAGGACAAGAATGGAGGTCATTTCCGAATGGAAAAAAGCTCAGATGCAGAATCTGGAGCCTAACCTTCAGAATCTATTTGTGACGGACGGGGAAGGCAACAGGATGAAATTCCTTGTATCTGAATACGGGCAGGAGCCCGAGGGAGGCCACAGTCTGTGGATTTCCCTCCACGGAGGGGGAGGGACAACCGCCGCCGCGAACGACTCGCAATGGCAGAACCAGCAGATAATGTATCGGAGGGCCGATCCTGCACAGCCCGCGGAAGGGTACTACATATCGCCCCGTTCTATTGCAGACGTGTGGAATATGTGGTTTCTGAATGAGAACGATTGTCTCTTCGAGCAGATTATCACTACTATGATAGTGACGAAAGGGGTAAATCCCGACAAGGTCTATCTGATGGGATATTCCGCAGGCGGTGACGGTGTTTGGAGAATGGCTCCCCGTATGGCGGACCACTGGGCGGCCTCGGCGATGATGGCCGGACATCCGGGCGGAGTCAACTTGTCGAATGTCCGGAATATGCCTTTCACCCTCTGGGTGGGCGGAGATGATTCGGCTTACGACAGGAATACGGAAGTGCCGAAAAAGGCCGCAGAACTGGATGAACTTCAAAGAGAAGACCCTGAAGGATATATTCACGAATGTCACGTTCTTGAAGGCAAGCCGCATTGGATGGGCCTGGAGGATGCGGCGGCATTTGACTGGATGAGCCGGTATGTACGCAACCCTTACCCCAAGAAAGTGGTGTGGAGGCAGGAGAATGAAGAGAATATGGCGTTGAGGGCCTGTTTCTATTGGATCAAAGTCGACAGGGAGGAGATGAAGAACGGGAATGTGGTAATTGCGGAAATCAAGGGAAACACAATATACATTGAAGAGAGTGATTACCATACCCTTACCTTTTATCTTAATGACAAAATGGTGAATCTGGACTCCGAGGTTACAGTAGTATATGGAGGGAAACAATTGTTCAAGGGAATGGTTGACCGCAACGAAGAGACTCTTGTCAAGACTCTGGCGGAGCGGGGTGACCCCAGTTATGCCTTCTACTCATCAATTACCGTTTCTCTGGAATAAAGAAGATATGCAATCATCACGTAGAAATTTCATAAAGACGGCTGCCGTAACTGCGGCGGCCGCTGTCTGTGCACCCGCAACAGGGCTTTACGCCTCCGAAACTGAATCCCGTCCGGCAATGGCGCCGGATGCGTTGATTGTCCCGCGGGGCGCCGGGCTTAAGATTACTGGTACTTTTCTGGATGAGATTTCCCACGACATTCCGCACCAGAACTGGGGAGTGGAGGAGTGGGACAATGATTTCCGCCATATGAAAGCCATTGGGATAGATACCGTGATTCAAATCAGGAGCGGCTACCGGAAGTTCATCACATGGCCCAGCAGGTATCTGTTGGGGAAGGGCTGCTATATGCCTTCGATGGATTTGGTCGAACTTTTTCTGACCCTGGCGGACAAATACGGGATGAACTACTATTTCGGCCTCTATGACAGCGGGAAGTACTGGGATACGGGTGATATGTCATACGAATTGGAGAGCAACAAATATGTCATCGAGGAGGTCTGGAATGCATACGGGCATCACAAGAGTTTCCGGGGATGGTATATCTCCACTGAGATTTCCAGAAAGACAAAGGGCTGCATAGAGACTTTCCATTCGATGGGGAAGATGTGCAAGGATATTTCAAACGGGCTTCCGACATTCATCTCGCCCTGGATAGACGGCAAGAAGGCGGTTATGGGTATGGACGTCAATCTGAAGAAGGGAGTCTCAGTCCGTGAGCACGAGGAGGAGTGGAACGAGATTTTTGACGGAATACACGACGTGGTCGATGCCTGTGCCTTTCAGGACGGACACATCGATTATGACGAATTGGATGCGTTCTTCACTGTCAACAAGAAGCTTGCCGACCGTTACGGGATGCAGTGCTGGACCAATGCGGAGACTTTTGACCGCGATATGCCCATCCACTTCCTGCCCATCAAGTTCGACAAGCTCCGTATGAAGCTGGAGGCGGCGAAGCGCTGCGGGTACGACAAGGCCATCACTTTCGAATTCTCTCATTTTATGAGTCCCCAGTCCGCCTACCTTCAGGCCGGACACCTCTACAACCGCTACCGGGAGTATTTTGGGATATAAGAAGCC
>JAGHVE010000079.1 GCA_018064445.1 Candidatus Cacconaster equifaecalis | reverse complement strand
CCGGGACTCTGGAAGTGCCTGTTGGCATCCCACTTGACATAATCCACATTGCCCTCGCTCACTACATTATCAAACACGGACACCACGTAATCCTGAACGTCAGGGTTAGACAGATCAAGCAGATACTGGTTCCTTATGGTGTAGAACGGTCTCCCCTGTTCTGCCACGATCCAGTCAGGGTGCTTTTCATAAAGCTCGCTGCGAGGGTTGACCATCTCAGGTTCGATCCAGATACCGAACTTCATACCAAGAGAATGGGCGTGATCAGAAAGATATGACAGACCTTCGGGGAGTTTGTCCCTATTCACGCACCAGTCGCCGAGACCCTGCGTCTCCTCATTGCGAGGATACTTGCTGCCGAACCATCCATCATCCAGCACGAAAAGCTCGAGACCCAGCGAATGGGCATCGTCTATCATGTCGGTAATGGTCTTGGTGTCGAAATCGAAGTATGCACCCTCCCAGCTGTTCAGTAGTGTCGGGACCATGTCGGAAGTGTAGCATCCGACTTTGCGCGCCCAGTCATGCAGGTTGCGGGAAGCCCTGCCGGCACCCTCTGCGCTATATGTGTACACCATGTCGGGGGTGACGAAGCTGCATCCCTTCTCAAGAGTATATTCCGCGTTGAAAGGGTTGATTCCGCTAATGATGTTCACCTCTCCGGTCTCATCCATCTGGAAGTTTATCGTATAGTTGCCGCTCCAGGCAAGTGCGCCAGCAATCACCTCTCCGCAGTTCTCGCTGAATGATGAAGTGTTGAGACTCAGCATGAATGAAGGATTCTCGTTATGGGTTGTCCTGGCCCCTTCCCTATTCTCTATGCTCTTTATTCCGTGCGTAAGAAGTTCACGGTCAATCTGCATCTCACTGGCCCAGCTTCCGTAGAAGTGAGTAAGAAGATACTGGTCCGCACGCACGTGCATACAGTTGGAATAAAATGACTGCAGCACAACAGGCTTGCGGCCTGGGTTCATGATCTCGCTATGGCATGCGATGACATCCTCTTCCAGATATGCCTTGTAGCATAGGGTGAGTTCCAGCCCTGTCTTGGGGTCACGCAGCAGAATACGGGTCTCCGCACAGTCTTCTCCGGCAGATACACTATGTGAAACATAGCGCAGCTCAGTATTGATTGCTCCGTCTGGATAGGTGACGCAGAGGGCCTCGGCACCGAAGTTCCTGCCTCCAGCCGTTGGATAGGCAAGGTGCTGAGAACCATAATCGAAGTTCACATTGCTCCTCCAGCATTCGAAATCTGCCGGATTGGATATACGTCCTCCGTAGTGCATGAAAAGCAGCTGACCGGAATCATCAGTACCAAGGATAACTGAACTGTTGGCTGTGTTGACAGGAATGATCACACCGGCAGAAGCAGATGCGGCAACGCAAATAGCGGCCAAAATAGCAAGTATTCGTTTCATATTAGAAATTGAATCTGGCTTTGAATCGTTTCAGTTCTTTCCTTCCGGGGCCGAACACCATCGGCTCCTCCACTATCTGCCCCTGTATCTCAAGTTCGTTGTCCTCATGCACCTGGTCCAGATGGTCGGGGTATTTATATATGAGGTCAGATGTCGGACGTCCATGATAACGACATAGAAGGTTTTTGGGAATTCTCCATCTGTTACCCCCCATGGTCAATGAAGGATACCAGGCATTGAAAAGTCGGAAGCCACAGTCCTCAGTCTTCGAAAACACATTATTCCTGACCACGAAGCCGTCAGTCTCAGCAGTAGTGTCATAGAACATCAGATGAGCGGCATTAGGGTTCCAGCGCTGGGTATGCCCCCAGCCCTTGCCGGCATTGCGGCATACGTTGTTTTCAAACACCACGTTCTCCGTCCGGGCACCGTCACCCTGCTGCCAGTATTCATAGGAGTATTCGCAGTTCCATACCTTGTTGCCACGATATACGACATTGCGCTGCAGCACATTGTCCACGTTGGACTGGTTGGTCAGGCCGGCATCCCAGCATTCCCACACCCTGCAGTTCTCCACGAGTATGTCCTCGGCTCCGCACCAGAACTCGATGCCGTTGCCATAGCGGACGCTGCGACCCTCATTGTCAAGATAGTTGGTACTGCCACCAATCCATGAAACGTTGCAGTTCCTGATAGTGATGTTGCGGACATTGTCGCCCCCTATTCCATGGGCAGCGCCATAACGCAGCCACAGGCCGTCGTATGTCACGTCATGGCAGGCGCACTCGTCTATCACATGCCTGCGCTCCGCCAGTTCCAGAGATCTGAAACGCTCCCCGGGATTCTTCACGCTGGAAAGGTATACCGTCCTCTCGCCCTCGACCCAGATGAAGTTCAGGTCCGTGCCGTCCAGATCCTCCCTGAAGTCGACTTTCCTCGCACAGCCACTACGGCCATGATTGATTATGATGTTCCCGATTTCGAGCTCCGAATTGTACACCCATTTCCATAACCCGTCCGACACTTTCAGCCAGACAGAAGGATCGGATGCGTCATACGAGGGTTCTATTATAGGTTTGCGTCCATGACCATAACGGCCATACAGCATGGCGGCACCGGATGTCCCTGAGTGAGGCCTGAGATTGCCACGGAAGACATCCCCTGACCGGAACAGCACTGCATCCCCGGGTTTCAGATTGGCCTTGTTCACCCTGTCAAGACTGCACCAGGCAGCCGCAGGGCTGGTTCCATCAAGGCTGTCATCGCCTTTGATACTTACGTAATAAGTTTCGGAAAGTGCACGCGGGCTCAAAAAAAACAGCAGCGCGGCAACAACTAGACAACGTTTCATAACACACTGAATTTATATATGCATATCTGGTGGTATTCTTCATTCGGACGCAGAACCGTACTTGGGAACTCCGGATGGTTAGGACTATCCGGGAAATGCTGCGTCTCAAGGGCGATCGAGCAGTTCTTGATATACGGAAGGCCGTTCTTGCCCACCATCGAGCCATCGAAATAGTTTCCCCCATAGAACTGCATGCCGGGCTCGGTCGTGAACACTTCCATCCTTCGGCCGCTTTCCGGGTCATACACCTCGGCCGCCTTGCCAAGAGCTCCGGCCTCAGCCTTGTTCAGGACCCAGTTATGGTCATATCCCCCACCTCTCCTGAGCTGTTCGTCGTCAGCCTCAAGACGGGAGCCGATGACCGTAGGAGTTCGGAAATCGAAAGGGGTCCCTTCTACCGGCGCCAGCTCTCCTGTAGGGATAAGCGTCTCATCTACAGGCGTATATCGGTCAGCATGAATGGTAAGGACATGGTCATTGACGGTTCCGTTTCCCTCTCCGTGCAGATTGAAGAATGAATGGTGCGTCAGGTTGACTATGGTAGGAGCGTCGGTTATTGCCCGGTACTCGATAACCAATTCATCATTATCCGTTAAAGCATAAGACATTTTTACCTTCAGAGTACCGGGATAACCTTCTTCCCCATCTGCGGAAACATAGCTGAACAGGATGCTGTCGGCACTTACCGACTCCACATTCCATACAACCATGTCAAAGCCGAGAACACCGCCATGCAGGGCATTCTCCCCATTGTTTATCGCAAGTGCATATTCCTTTCCGTCAATGCTGAAACGGCCCTTGGCTATGCGGTTTCCGAAGCGGCCGATGGTCGCTCCGAGGAAACGTTCGCCGGTACCGTAGTTCCTGTATTTATCCTCGTCATACGTGCCCAGTACGACATCAGCCTCATTGCCGTTCCTGTCCGGAACCCAAAGGTCCATTATCCTGCAGCCGAAGTCAGTTACCGTACATCTCAGCCCGTGGGCGTTGCTCAATGTATATTTCATTTTCCTACAAGTTCCTTTTGAATCTGTTCCAATGACTTTCCCTTGGTCTCAGGCAACCACAGGGCGAAGAAGAAGCTCAATCCCGCTATCACCGCAAAGAAAATAAAGATATACTGCCCGCCTATGTTCAGGCAAAGCGGGAAGAACCATGTTAGAAGGGCCGACCACACCCAGTGGGTCATGCTTCCGAGCACCTGGCCGTCTGCACGCACATCCGTCGGGAATACCTCAGCAATGACTACCCATATCGTGGCGCCCAGTGATACGGCAAAAAATGCCACGTAGCCCATAAGGCAGAAGAGCATATAATAACCCTGGAACGACTCGAGGGCAAATCCTCTGGCCACAAGGGCCTGGCATACAACCATACCCACAGCGCCGAACGCTATAAGCTTCTTGCGGCCGACCTTGTCTATTATGGACATTCCTATCATCGTAAAAGTCAGGTTGGTAAGACCGATTATCACGGACTGCAGCATTGCGCCGTCATGGAACACTCCTGACATCTCGATAAGCCTGGGCGCATAGTACAGGATGGCATTGATACCGCTGAGTTGGTTGAATGTCGCAATCAGGAATGCAATAAGGATGGGTTTTCCGTATTTCCCGGAGAAAAGCTTTCCCTTCCGGCCGGATCCGGTGTCGAGGGATTCCCTGATCGAAGCCATCTCACTTTCGACGTCAGGTTCACCTGTGCGTGAGAAGACCTCCCTGGATTCAGCCTCCCTTCCCTGCTTCATAAGCCAGCGGGGACTTTCGGGCACGAAGAACAGCAGCACAAGGAATAGCAGGGCCGGCACTGACTCGGAAAGGATCATCCACTGCCAGTCATTCTGCACACCCGAAATCCAATAGTTCGTAAAGTAGGCCAGCACTATTCCGAGCACGATGTTGAACTGGAAGAACGCAACGAAGCGTCCTCGCCAGGTGGAGGGTGAAATCTCCGCAATATACATAGGGCCCACAACAGAAGATGCTCCTACAGCAAGGCCGCCGATGAAGCGGAAGATCATGAAAGCATACCAGTTCACTATAGCACCGCTACCTACGGCGGAAACAAGATAGAGTGCAGCGATGATCTTCAATGACTTCAGGCGTCCAAGCCTCTCGGCGGGCTTGCCGCAGAAGAAAGCACCGATGATGGTTCCGATCAAAGCAGAGGCGATTGTAAAGCCATGCGCAAAGTCCGAAAGCGAATAGATCTGCTGAATCTGTTTCTCAGCTCCTGATATCACGGCCGTATCAAAGCCGAACAGCAGACCACCCAGGGAAGCCACGAAGGCAACCCAGAACATGTAAGGTTTCAACGATGTTTTCATATGCTGTACTTTATTCGATTGATCACATGGTCCTGATAACATTCGTCCAACTCGACGAAATATCCGCTCCAACCCCAGACCCTGACAATGAGGTTCCTGTGATTTTCGGGATGTACCTTTGCATCCAGCAGGTCTTCTTTCTTCAAAGTATTGAGCTGCAGCTGATGTCCCCCAAGAATGACATACGAGCGGATGAGCATCGCCAGCTTCTCCAGATTCTCCTCATTCCGGAAAATCGTGTCGTCCAGTTCGATTGTGAGAGGCCCTCCGTTAATAGCGTGATCAAGTTCAGGCTTTGCAAAAGACTTCATGACCGACACCGGGCCGTTATGGCGCAGGAACATGCTCGGAGAGTAGTTGGCCGGCAACACTTCTCCCGCCTTGCGGCCATCCGGAGTCGCTTTCAGAGAAGCAGCATGTGAAATGTAATACATTGCCGTGCCAGTACCTGCGCGGAAGATTCCACCACGCTCATTCGTCAGGCCTTCAAGTCCCTTGGCGAACGAATTGAGCAACTTCGTGGCAAGGGAATCGGCGTAGTCGTCATCGCGGCCCATCTTGGGAGCCTCGAAGCGCAGCTTCCGATATATATCCTCATAGCCTTCGAAATTCGCATCCAGGGCAGCCTGCAGTTCATCCACTGTGATGCTCTTCTGCTCGAAGACATATTTCTTGATTGCAGAGAGCGAATCAACGGCAGTGGCGATACCGGTACCGTGAATGCCGAAATTGTTATACTTGCCACCAACGGTGATGTCACGGGCACGTTCCAGTGTTCCATCCATGAATGCGGAATACAACGGAGCCGGCACCACATACAGGTTGCCAAACTGCTTGGACAGTTCCACGCAACGGCGCCTGATGTCCTGTTCCAGCCAATCGTAATATTCATTGAAAGAACTGAAAGATCCGAGCTTGTCGACTGATTCGCTGACGACGGCCGCAAGCGACAGGGCACCGATGTTCACTATATCCATCGCCTTGCCGGGAATTATGAACTCCCAGCACGCAGCCACCACATAATCGTATGCGTCTTCCTCATCGTAGCCCAGACGCATGAGGCCCGGGATCACTACGTCGTCATTGTCGTACTGAGGGAATCCCAGCCCACGCTCAGTGAGCCTGGCTCCCAACTTGAACACCTCGAGGGGCGTTCCCGAGTCGACTCTGAGGTTGATCTTGGGATCAATGAGATTGAGATCATAACTTGCCTCCAGGCACATTCCCGAAAGTTCGTTGAAAAGGCTTCGTCCGCTGCGGTCGCGTCCGCCGAGCACCATGCTCTGACCATTGTCGCCCTGCTGCATGCCGGGATACAGGTCGCTGTCCTTGTTGCAGGAAAGGAAAAATGACTGGAGGAGCTCATATGCCTCATCCCGGCTCAAACGGCCTGCATCAATATCTCTCTTATAATACGGATACATGTACTGGTCAAACCGTCCGAGGGTGTTATGGTAGCAGCCGCTCGCCCATAATCCATAATGGACGAAGCGCAGCAACTGCAGTGCCTCATGGAAGGTGCCTGCCCCTTCTGCCCTGATGTTATGCAGCACCTGCGCAAGGTCATGCTTGCCCATCCCGACCGCGCATGACTCGTACTTCTGTATGAATTTCTGAAGGGCCTCAATACTTTTTACTACTGACGATACGAACAGCTTTCCTTCTGCATCGGCAGACGCTGCCCGATCCATGAAACGCTGCTTCCTAGACTCGAGGCCTTCCTCCAGGATAGCACCGAAGTTCGGTGAAATATTGGAGAGCATTCCGTTCTCATGCAGGTAATGGCTTTCCTTGATCTTCTTCCACTCCCCTTCGGTAAATATCGAGGGGACCGAAGTGATTGTACGTGTGGCCACTATCTGTTCTCCATCAAAGATTACAGCGCGTTCGGCATCGAGCATGGCCTCCAACATCATGGATGCCCTCATACTTGCCGGTAGGTTCTGTTCCGAGAAGGATACAGCCAATGTGTCCAGACCAAGCATCTGTGGTGTCCGGCGGACAGTATGGTGCTTGCCGTCAAAGAAATAGTCTTTCAACGAGCTTATTCTCTCTGTCATCATAGTACTATGCTGTTTTCAAAAATGTTATGTATCTGAGGTTCCGCATCGGTGTCAAACGGAGGATTATATTCCATATCCACCTTGGGATACTTCGCCCCCGCTGTCTTGTGGTATCGCAGAATCTCGACCCTCTGAAGGCCAGGAGCATCCATGATGAGTTCATGAACCTGCTCCATTGCCTCAAGACTGTCATTCACTCCCGGTATCAGAGGTATTCTGACAACGAAAGGTTTCCCACTTCGGATGAGATTATCAAGGTTCTTCAGTATCAGAGCATTGTCTACGCCTGTATAACGCTTGTGTACTTCAGGATTGACGGCTTTGATGTCAAAGAGGACAAAATCCGTAAGTCCCACAATGCGTCTGAATACCGGCTCCGGACAGAAGCCGCTTGTCTCCAAAGCCGTATGTACCTTCCCCTTGAGCATTTCGAGAACCTCAATGAGAAAATCGGACTGCATCGTCGGCTCGCCACCAGTGAATGTGACGCCGCCATTGCTCATCGTATAGAAATCGCTGTCCTTCAACAACGAGGCTGCAAGTTCAGTGGACCTGACGAAACGGCCACAAAGCTCATCGCCGTCACGCCCGTGCATGATCTGCGGGCCGCCAAAGAGCCCCTCCGGATTATGGCACCATGCACAACGAAGCGGGCAACCCTTGAGGAAGACCGTCTTGCGTATGCCAGGACCATCATTTATGGCAAATTCTTCAATGCTGAATATTAATCCTTGTGTCATAGTATGTTGTGGTATCTGCATAAATATATGGCTTTTGCCCAAACTGGTTTGCACTGGTCTGAAAAATAAAATATCTTTGCAAACCATAATTTGTGAATCATGAAAAATCGGGAGCCTAAATTCAGCATTGCAGTTCATTTCATAGAAGACGGCATACGTTCCGGGAAATTCAACATTGGAGACAGGATACCATCTGTCAATGCCATGAAAATACGCTTCGGACTGTCAAGAAGCTCGGTACTTCTTGCAATGTCGGAACTCAAATCCAGGGGGATAATAGAAGCCGAACCCGCCGTCGGCTACTATGTCGCCAGCGACAACATCCGGACCAAGCACAAGATACTCCTGCTGTTCAATGAGTTCAATGCGTTTAAGGAAGATATCTACAACTCATTCATACGTTCCATAGGAGATCAGGCTCAAGTGGACATAATGTTCCACAACTTCAATTTCAGCGTGTTCGAGACCCTGCTGAAGAATGCACCGGGCAAGTACACCGAATATGTGGTTATGCCCGGCAAGTTCACCGGCATCGCTCCCCTCCTCGACAGCCTTGGAGGCAGAGTGGTGCTGGTGGATCATTTTGCCGATGAACTCAAGGGTCGTTATTCATCCGTCGGGCAGGATTTCGAGGAGGACACCTACAATGCTCTCGAAAGTAGTCTGAAATCCATACAGAAATATAATAACATAGTGCTCATCCAAAGCACACAGAAGGAACCCGAGGAGCGTTATGACGGCATCGTCCACTTCTGCCAGGAATTCGGATTCTACCCTACCCATGTCAAATCGATAGCGGGGTACACCCCCCATAAGGGAGATCTGTTCATCACCGCCGAGGACCGCGAGATGGTTGACCTGATCAAGACCGCCAGCGCAAAAGGAATGCGTCCAGGCGTGGATTTCGGTATCATCTCTTACAACGACACCCCAATCAAGGAAGTGCTGTGCGGAGGAATATCCACGCTATCTACCGACTTCTCGCAAATGGGCAGGACCCTCGCAGAACTCGTCCTTGAAGACGGAATCAGAACAGTGGCAAACCCCTGCAAACTGATAATAAGGATGTCGATCTGAATTGCACTGTCAGCTCATTGGTGTTGAATGACATCAGTAGCCTTTCACTCCAGGGCGCGTATTATTCACCTTCTCCCACTTGACTATCTTTGACGTCAGCGTCTTCTCCGCATCAAGCGGGACAACAATCTTTTCGGAGTCAGTGATCCATTTTGCCGGCCGAAAACGCCTGAAAAAGGGGGCATTTTCACACCTTCAGAGATTCTGTCGGGCAAATTAAAAAAAGAAAAAAAGTTAACCGATTGATTTTCAATGGGGTTAACTTTCTAATAAGTGCGGGCGGTGGGGCTCGAACCCACACGCGCTAGGCACAAGATCCTAAGTCTTGCTTGTCTACCAATTTCAACACGCCCGCAAGGGAATGCAAAGATAGG
>JAGHVE010000029.1 GCA_018064445.1 Candidatus Cacconaster equifaecalis | reverse complement strand
CCCATACTTGTTCCCACGACCATATCAATGGGAACGCCTTTCTCCTCAAGAACTTTTATCACACCCACGTGAGCCGCCCCCTTGGCCCCTCCTCCACTGAGAACAAGCGCAACCCTGGGTCGAGCGGCCATTGCTGAAAACACCCCCGCCAGCAGCAGAAACAATATGACAACTGTCTTTTTCATTCTAAAAACTGTAACCCAATGAGAAATAGACCCCGAACTTGTTGCTCAGGTTCGACCAGTGGCCTGTCAGTCCGATCGGGCCGACGAAGGTGTCGATTGAATATTTGAGGCCAGCTCCGAAATACCCCGGATATTTGAAAACGTCCCACGCCGAGGGAGCGGAAAGGAGGTAATTGGCCATAGCCGTCACATAATGGTTGCCGAAGATGTTGACACACACGTCCGCACGCCCGATACTGACAAAATCATCCATCAGGTAACTGTTGTTCGTGCCGACGAAAGGCAGTTGGCTGTCCATAAAGCGCCCCTTCTCATACCCGCCTACGATATTGACACCGAAGCCCTCCTCCGGAACGTTATAAACGTAGCGGGAATATAACTGAGGAACGAACGTCACCCTGCTGCCAATCGGTATGTATCCGGCAATGTTGAATCTGAAATCGAAAATGCCGTTGAGTTTCTCATAATAGTTGTCATTTCCGAAAATGTCATAGTTGGTGCTCAGATGCATATCAACGCCCCGGGTAGCGAAATAGCTGCGGTTGCGGCTGTCAAGGTCGAAGGAAGCGAACACTCCGAAATATCTCTCCTTGAAAATTTCCGCTGCTGACTCCTCCTCTTCGATTGCCGAAAAGCCGGTCGTCCGGTTGAATTCACCCCTGACACCGAGATGAAAGTCATATATGTGACCTCTGTTCTGCATATAGACTTCGACTCTGTTGTAGTTGATATCGTATGACGAATATCGGACATCCGTCTCCGGAGAGTACAACTGGGTGTCGCTGTGGCGGAACAGACCGTTTGCGGTCAACTGCCAGGAGGGACTGAATGCATACCCGGCAGTAACCGAAGCGTAAGGATTCATTCCGAGTTTTCCCAGGATGTCGAACTTCCAGCCGTAAATCCGGTGACGGTTGAAACTTGCATTGAGAAGTATTTCGGCCATCACTTTCGAATCGAAGCGGAATCCGAGTCCTATCTGGTGGAGCCGTTCGGGCGTCAGACCGACCTTGAAGACGTAACTCGAGTCCTCAATGTCGCCCACAAGAGAATATGTCACCTTTGAGAATGCCCTTGTCAGATAGAGATCCTCTATCACCCTGTCAATCTCATCTCCGTCCGTATACTGGCCAAGATATTCACTGGAGTTTTTCATCAGAATCTTTGATTCCTTCCTGTCCAGACCTTCAACGGTTATCTGGTCTATCCTGACCGAGTCACGCCGGATATTGATTGCGTGCCTCTCCATCTTTCCGTCCCTGTTCCTGTTGTGCCCCCCATACAGATGCTGCTTCGCGGCCAGCTCGCGGAGAGGCTCTTCCATAGCCTGACTCGCGACATACCCGCTGTCGATCAAGGCCTGGATGCTCACCTGATCAAATGAAAGCACACCATATTCACTCGTATTCGGACTTATGAGAATATCCGTGTCGTTTCTTCCCGCATCGAACTTGGGCCCGTTCATTATCGCAAGGGTACTGGTAATCATATCCCCAAGATTCTCAACAGGTTTTGTAAAGCCCTTGGTGTACTTGTGGAGATCGACGCCGATTACGATGTCCGCACCCATCTCGCGGACGACATCAACGGGGAAATTGTTCAGCATTCCTCCGTCAACCAGAAACATGCCGTCTTTCCGGATTGGAGCGAAATAGCCGGGGATTGACATACTGGCGCGTATGGCCGTCACAATGTCACCGTTGCGGAACACCACCTCTTTCTTGCTGTTCATATCGACCGCCACACAGGCAAAGGGAATGGGGAGATTGTCAAAATTGATATCATCCTGATATCCCACACTTATCTGCGTGAAAAGGGAATTCAGATTCTGGCCTTCGATGACGGCATTCGGCATATTGTTCAGGATGGTGTTTACCGTACCTTTCTTCTGCTTCAAGTTGCGTTCCTGTCCATCCTTGTTGGACACAACCTCCCTGAAGCCCCCTCTGTTCTTGAAAGGAATCTTCAACAACAGCTTGTCTCCGGCCTTCTTGTCCTCGAAAAGCGTCCTCTTTCTGTCGAAATTGTCCTTCATCGTATTGTCCCAGTCTATGTTCTGCGTGATGGTGTCTATCTCCGCGGAACTGTAGCCCAGAGCATACATCGCACCCATTATCGAACCGATACTGGTACCGACTATGTAGTCAACCGGAATATCCAGTTCTTCAAGCATTCTGAAGACACCAACGTGAGCCATACCCTTAGCTCCGCCACCGCTCAACACGATTCCTACCTTCGGGCGGTCGGCCGCGTCGGGCCTGTCCAGAGCCACGGCATAGGCCTCGTCCTGTGCAAACACACTGTTGCAAAGCAGGATTGAAACGGCTACAAATAATAATAATCTTTTCATCTCTATGCCTCTTTTTTCAGACCGCGTCCCGCAAGAAGCCCGCAGGCGGCCATTATGTCTTCTCCTCTGGATGCCCTCAGTGTCGTAATTATCCCGGCATTGTTCAGGCGTGCCTTGAACTGTTCTATCGTGCCCTCATCGGAAGGCTTCAGACTGCTTTCGGGAATCGTATGGAAACGGATCAGGTTGATGCGGCATTGAAGTCCTTTCAAAAGACGGACCAACGCATCGGCGTGACGTTTCGTATCGTTCACCCCGGCAAACATCGTATATTCGAAGCTGACTCTCCTCTGCCCGCTGAAATCATACTGCCTGAGGAGTTCCACAACCTTGAGAATGTCGAAACCCTTCTGGACCGGCATCAGGGCGGCCCTCTCTTCGGGGAAAGGGTTGTGAAGGCTTACTGCCAGATGGCATCTGCTCCCGTCCAGAAACTTCTTCAGATTCGGCAGAACGCCTATGGTCGAGACGGTTATCCTCTTGGGACTCCACCCGAACCCCCAGTCGGAGGTCAGGATTTCAAGAGCGGCACTCACATTCTCCCAGTTGTCAAGAGGCTCCCCCATCCCCATAAAGACCGCATTGGTCAACTCGCCGGCCTCATCTATGTTCATAAACTGCGATATTATCTCCCCTGTGGTGAGATTCCCGTGGAACCCTCCCCTGCCCGTCATACAGAAACTGCAGTTCATCTTGCAGCCGACCTGTGAAGAGACGCAGATTGTCTTCCGGGAGAGAGCATCCTCATCCGGATCGTCGTACTGGGGAATCATCACCGTTTCTATGTATTTCCCCTCCGCCTCAGTCGGGAAAAGATATTTTTTGGTCCCGTCGCCTGATACGAACTTCGCAGCCGGGCTTATGTGACCCACTTCGTATCTCTCTGAGAGCCTTTCCCTCGCAGCTTTCGACAGATTGGTCATTTCCTCTATGGAACGGGCTCCGCGACCGTATATCCACTGCGCCATCTGGGATGCGGCATAACGCGGCAGACCCTCATCTGCAGCAAGTTGCCGCAGCAGTTCCAGTGTCATCCCCAATAACTGTCGCTTTCTCTCCATATTGGCTACAAATTTAATATAAAAGTGGTGTGATTCCCATAAAAATGTGGTATATTTGCCAAAGTATACGGGAAAAATCAGCGATTTACGAACCACTTAAACTTTTTTTGAAATGGCAAAAGAATCTATTGAAAGCAATGGGAACGGCGCCGTCCGCAACCTCGAAAAACTGAAGGCCCTTCAGGCCACTCTCGACAAGATCGAGAAGGATTTCGGAAAAGGCACCATAATGAAGATGGGAGATCAACCTGCCTTTGAAGTTTCAACAATCGCAACAGGCTCAATAGCGCTTGACCACGCGCTGGGAATCGGAGGATATCCCCGCGGAAGAGTCATTGAGATATACGGCCCGGAGTCAAGCGGAAAGACCACACTTGCAATCCACGCAATCGCTCAGGCGCAGAAACAGGGCGGCATCGCGGCAATCATAGATGCGGAACACGCATTCGACCGCACATACGCCCGCAATCTGGGCGTTGACTGCGACACGCTGCTGATTTCCCAGCCGGACAATGGGGAACAGGCTCTTGAAATAGCGGACAACCTCATCCGCAGCGGCGCGATCGACATAGTCGTTATCGACTCGGTGGCGGCTCTCACCCCGAAAGCAGAAATCGAGGGTGAAATGGGAGACAACAAGGTGGGCCTTCAGGCTCGACTGATGAGCCAGGCTCTCAGGAAGTTGACGGCCAACATAGCCAAGACCAACACCTGCTGCATCTTCATCAACCAACTGAGGGAGAAAATCGGCGTGATGTTCGGCAATCCGGAAACGACCACCGGCGGAAACGCCTTGAAATTCTACGCTTCGGTACGCATCGACGTGCGCCGTGTCACCCAGCTCAAGGACGGGGACGAGGCTCTGGGCAACAGGACCCGCGCCAAGATTGTCAAGAACAAGATGGCTCCCCCCTTCAAAAAGGCCGAATTCGACATCGTATTCGGAGAAGGAATCTCCCATATCGGTGAAATCGTCGACCTCGGTGTTGAATATGAGATTATCAAGAAGAGCGGTTCCTGGTTCAGTTACGGTGACAGCAGGCTTGCCCAGGGTCGCGACGCAGTGACAAACCTCCTGAAGGACAATCCTCAGCTGACGGAAGAAATCGAAGATAAGATCAGGGAGAAACTCAAAACAGTAAAAGACTGAGAATGGGAAAGATAATTCTTACAGGCGACCGGCCCACCGGTCGCCTTCACATAGGACACTATGTAGGTTCGCTTCGACGCCGCGTCGAACTGCAGAACAGCGGAACTTTTGACAGGATATTCATTATGATTGCCGACGCCCAGGCACTGACCGACAACGCCGACAACCCGGAGAAGGTCCGTCAGAACATCATAGAAGTGGCTTTGGACTATATGTCTGCCGGACTGGACCCTGAAAAGTGTGTCCTTTTCATCCAGTCACAGGTAAGTGAACTGACTGAACTGACCTTCTTCTACAACAATCTGGTCACGGTTCAGCGACTCCAGCGCAACCCCACCGTCAAGGCGGAAATCCAGATGAGGGGGTTCAACGACAGCGAAGGAGCTGACAACAAGGCAGGTACTCCGGTAGGTTTCTTCTGCTATCCGATCTCACAAGCCGCCGATATCACGGCGTTCAAGGCCACCACGGTACCCGTCGGTGAGGATCAGGAGCCTATGATAGAGCAGACCCGCGAAATTGTCCGCAAGTTCAACTCCGTTTATGGGCCGACGCTGGTTGAACCGGAAATACTTCTGCCGGACAACGCTGCCTGTCTCCGTCTTCCCGGCACTGACGGCAAGGCAAAGATGAGCAAGTCCCTCGGAAACTGCATCTATCTGTCGGACTCCGCGGAGGAGGTGAATGCCAAAGTGAAGGGGATGTACACCGACCCCCTGCACCTTCAGGTATCCGATCCGGGCCATATCGAGGGCAACACCGTCTTCACTTATCTCGATGCCTTCTGTCGTGACGAGCATTTCGGTATGTTCGGTGACTGTTTCCACGGCAAAAAGGTCAGCTTCGACTTCCATTCTCTGGATGAGGTGAAGGCTCAGTATCAGGCCGGAGGACTCGGAGATATGATGCTCAAGAACTTCCTGGCGGCTGTTTTGAACTCGACTCTGGAGCCCATTCGTACTCGTCGTCACGAACTGGAGAAAGACATCCCCTACGTCTATGAGGTGCTTCGCAAAGGTTCCGAAGAGGCCCGCGCCGTAGCCGCGCAGACTCTCGCCGACGTGAAACGCGCGATGCGCATCAACTACTTCGACGCCGGAGTCCTCGACGAACTCATCCGCGAACAATCAGAGAAATACAAATGACGATACTTTGTACCGCAAATCGCCCTCTGCGGTACAAACGACACCAAAAACAACGTTTTGTACAGGGAAACGAGTCTTCCGGTACAAAACGTTTATCTTATTACCCAATGGTGGCGCCGTTGGAGAGAGTCTCGGCGGGGGTGATGAAACGCAGCTTCCCGTCGAGTTGCTTGGCCATCAGTATCATCCCCTGGCTCTCGATGCCGCGTATGGTGCGGGGCTGCAGGTTGGCAAGAATGCATATCTGCTTCCCGACCATCTCTTCGGGGGTATAGTACTCCGCGATACCGGAAACGATGACGCGCCTGTCAAGTCCCGTATCTATCGTCAACTTGAGCAACTTGTCTGTCTTGGGAACACGTTCTGCGGCAAGGACGGTCGCCGTCCTTATGTCCATCTTCTCAAATTCGTCGAAAGTGCAGGAGTCCTTGGGAGCAGCGACTTTCGGCGCCGCCTCGGCTTCCGCTGCAAGACGTGCCTGCCGGATTGTCTCAAGACGGTCGAGCTGCTTCTGAATATCCTCGTCCTCAACCTTGGAGAAGAGAAGTTCGGCCTTGCTCAGGGTATGCCCCGCGGGGATAAGGTCCGTACGTCCAAGGTCATCCCATCCGAAAGGCTTGACATTCAGTATTCCACAGAGTTTTTCCACCGAGAAGGGAAGGAAAGGCGCGAAGGCAACGGCAAGATTGGCGCAAATCTGAAGAGATGTATTCAGTATGGCGGCGGTGCGGTCAAGGTCGGTCTTGGCAACCGCCCAGGGCTCCGTGTCAGTCAGATACTTGTTTCCCAGACGGGCCAGATTCATCGCCTCCTTGAGGGCCTCGCGGAACTTGAAGTTCTCAATATTCTCCTCAATCGCGGAGCGTATGGGAGCAATCTGGGAAAGAGTCTCTCCGTCAATCGGCTCACTCTTCACAGCTTCGGGCACGACACCCCCGAAATATTTGTGGGTCAGAACGACGGCCCTGTTCACGAAGTTGCCGAAAATGGCAACAAGCTCGCTGTTGTTCCTCGCCTGGAAGTCCTTCCAGCTGAAGTCGTTGTCCTTGGTTTCCGGTGCATTTGCCGTAAGAACGTAACGGAGGGTGTCCTGCTTGCCGGGGAAATCCCGCAGATATTCGTGAAGCCATACGGCCCACCCTTTTGAGGTGGATATCTTGTCCCCCTCAAGATTCAGGAATTCATTGGCGGGAACATTCTCCGGAAGGATGAATCCGTCACCGTATGCCTTGAGCATCGAGGGAAATACAATGCAATGGAAGACAATGTTGTCCTTGCCGATGAAATGTATCAGACGGGTGTCAGGACTCTTCCACCACTTCTCCCAATCATCGGGCAGCAGTTCCATAGTGTTGGAAATGTAGCCGATGGGCGCATCGAACCATACATAGAGGACCTTGCCTTCAGCCCCTTCCACGGGCACGGGCACTCCCCAGTCGAGGTCACGGCTCACGGCACGGGGCTGAAGTCCTCCGTCAAGCCAGGATTTGACCTGACCGTAAACGTTGGTCTTCCACTCCTTGTGCCCTTCAAGAATCCACTCCCTGAGCCATCCTTCATACTGTTGGAGAGGCAGATACCAATGTTTTGTCTTTTTCTTTACAGGTTCCGCCCCGCTCACTTTCGAATGGGGATTGATCAACTCCTCCGGGCTGAGGGTCGACCCGCATTTCTCGCACTGGTCCCCGTAGGCACCTTCCGCTCCGCACTTGGGACAGGTCCCCACTATGTAGCGGTCCGCGAGGAAAACCTTCGCCTCGGGGTCATAGAACTGCTCGCTCTCCTTCTCTATGAACTTGCCTTCATCATAAAGTTTGCGGAAGAACTGAGCCGCATTCCTGTGGTGGACGGCGCTGGTGGTGCGGGAATAGATGTCGAAATCCACCCCGAAATCCCGGAATGAACTCTTGATGATGTTATGGTATTTGTCAACGATGTCCTGAGGAGAACAACCTTCCTTCCGGGCGGCCATCGTCACAGGCACGCCGTGTTCGTCGCTTCCGCAGACAAAAAGAACTTCCCTCCCGCGCATTCTCAAATATCTTACATATATGTCGGCAGGAACGTATACGCCGGCCAGATGTCCGATATGAACCGGACCGTTGGCATAAGGCAGGGCACAGGTAATCAGGGTTCTCTTGTAATCTTTCATTTTCCTTGAGGTTGATGGTTGCCGCAAAGATAGTGAAAAATGGACTACAGGGCGACTACAATCTGTTTATTTCTTTGGAGAAAGCGTTCTTGACACGGTTCAGCAACTGGAGGCTGGCCACAAGTTCCTTCACTGTCTGCCCATCCCCGTCCCTCTGTGCCTGGGCTATTTTTTTCGCAATGTCGGCACAGGCCTGCTCCGTTATCCTCAACTTATAGATTATCACACATTTGGGCACCACCACAAAAAGCCGCATCTCCTCCGGGACAAGAGATCTTTCATAAACCTTGACCGTCAACGGGTGATCCTGACATATCAGGCCCAATGCCTCCTGGGATATGGACTGATTGCTGTGCAGAGAGAAGTGCCGGATGATTTTCGGCTGCCGCTGCAAGGCATCCGTTTCGGGCATCTCCCGGTCCAGTTCTTCCAGATAGGTGAAATACTCCTCATATATCAGTCTGTACAGTTCGTTTGTGAAGGTTATCTCGTCCTCTTCAAGAGATTCCCTTATGTATTGCGCGACGTTCACCGCCCCGCCGTCCTGGGTCTTGTACTCATAAGTGCCGAACTTGATGAGATAATAGCATATCTCCCGCTCACAGGTGGCAAGGAAGGTATCCGACACCCCGGTGGTGGCAGGTTCATCCTCCACTGCAACCGGAAATTCCGGCTGAGCGGCCGGATCCGTGCGCATTCCTTCGAACTGCCGGTACTGTTCGTTGAAGCGGCGTTTCTTGCGCCTCAAATCGGAAATCTTGCTCAAGAGAGCCTCGCTTTTCTGATCGAACCGCTCGGAGACCATATCCACATAGACATTGCGGAGAATGGGATCCGGTATAACCGATATGCTCTGAAGGATGTCGGTTATCATCTGGGAACGCATCAGAGGGTCCTTCCCTGCATTTCTCGAAAGGATATCGCTCTTGAAAGCGATGAAATCCTGCTCGTTCTCCTCAATGAATTCCTCGATTTCCACCCTGGAGTGCGCTTTGGCGAAACTGTCGGGGTCATCTTCCGGAGGCAGAAGGACTATCTTCACGCTCAGCCCCTCCTCCAGGATAAGGTCGATTCCCCTGAGCGCAGCCTTAATTCCTGCGGCATCTCCGTCATATATGACAGTTATCTTCTCGGAAAAACGCTTTATCAGCTTTATCTGGTCAACCGTGAGGGAGGTGCCTGAAGAAGCGACCACATTTTCTATCCCGGCCTGATGCATCGAAATCACGTCGGCATATCCCTCAACCAGAATGCATTTGTCCTGTTTTGCGATGGCGCTCTTGGCCTGGAAAAGACCGTAGAGGGAACGGCTCTTGTTGTAGATTTCCGTTTCGGGACTGTTGACATATTTCGCTACGGTCTTGTCACTCTTGAGCGTGCGGCCGCCGAACGCAATCACCCTTCCGCTCACCGAATATATGGGGAACATCACACGGTCGAAGAAACGGTCTGCCAAATCACCGTTGTCCCGTTCCACGCAGAGTCCCGTATCCAGCAGGTATTCACGCTTATAGCCCTTCTGTATGGCATCCTTGTACAATTCGTGCTGTCTGCCGGCGGCGTACCCCAGTCCGAACTTGCGGATTGTCTCATCGGTGAATTTTCTCTCCCTGAAATATGAAAGCCCTATCGCACGACCGGTATCCGTGTTCCAAAGAACGTCCTGATAATATTTCTGGGCATATTCCGTTACTATCTGGAGACTTTCGTGCCTCATCCTTCCGGCAATCTCCTCGGCACTCTCCTCCTTCTCCACTATCTCGATATTGTATTTCTTCGCGAGATATCTCAGCGCCTCCGGGTAGGTGAGATGCTCGTGTTCCATCACGAAGGAGACGGCGGTGCCGGCCTTGCCGCAGGAGAAACATTTGAAAATCCCCTTTGTGGACGATACGCTCATCGAGGGATTCTTGTCCTGATGGAACGGGCAGAGTCCCAGATAGTTGGCACCACGCTTCCGCAAGGTGACGAAGTCTCCTATCACCTCCTCGATTCTTACTGAATCAAGTATTCTGTCAACGGTTGCCGCGTCTATCATATCTGAAAACAGCCAAGATAATAAAGGACCATTGCGGCAATAAAACCCAGCGCCAGCACCAGCCCGGGAATCCAGATGGCGGCATTTCCGATTACCCGTCCCGGCTTGCCTTCCTTCGGTATGACAACCGTCCGCAACACTACATTTTCGGGGAAAATCTCAGGATATTTGTCCGTATCAAGGGATTCTTCCAGTTCGGTCCGATGGCTGACCAGCATCTCTTTCCATTCAGCTTTGGCCTTCTCCGGAGAAATGTCCGCCATATTCGCGAGGTGTTCGACAAAAAGACGACCTTCCTCAAGAGTGACGTTTCTCTTTTCAAAGGTGAGCTTGTAAGAGGGTGGGAGTATCATATTCCGGTCTGAAGAAAATGCAGCGGGAACGAGTAAAGCCAAAAAAGTTCCCATATAGGGAACTTCAACCTTGTCATTTTCCCGGACAAGATCTACCAAACATTTTCTGGCCAGGGATAAATCCATCGATTCTGACAATCAGTGCCCGGAACAGGACTCGAACCTGCACAGCCTTGCGGCCACTAGTCCCTGAAACTAGCGCGTCTACCGATTTCGCCATCCGGGCAAACGCGA
>JAGHVE010000083.1 GCA_018064445.1 Candidatus Cacconaster equifaecalis | reverse complement strand
CTGAGCCAGGAGACATCTACATGGTATCCTTGCGGCGGTCTTATCGACTTCCATGATGGCTATCTTGACCTTGTCGGAATGGGCGGCTATTATTGGACCGGATCTATTTTCTACGGTGGCAAAGAACTTTGGACTCAAAGCTATTCTGCCGACATGTGGATTGGCACCAGTGTCACTCCTTGCAGCGGTTCAGCCCGATCTTTTGGTGAAAACGTACGCTGCGTAAAAATCGCAGTGAAATAAGCTTTAAAAGGCAATATGCTTTATCATCCAAATACCGATGTACGTTCTGTCATCCGTACAGACGATTGAATTTGTAGTTGCGTCGGATATATACTCTCCGGCAACTTTGGCTCCCGAAGAGGGAGGGGACCCACTTTAGTGGGGAGGATTGCCGGAAAGTATATATCCAACGCAGCATATCATCTGCGCAGACGGATGAATCCGGCGGGATCGAAAACAGCCTTTCCCCAGCCAGCCACGCTGAAAATTGCCTGCTGCGGGATCGAGATGCGGGGATTCCCAGCCCGAGAAGTTGAACAGGCCGGGATGCCTTGCGCAAGGTTCATCGGTTTCAGATAGGATTTCTCGTGGCGATTGTATATTTTTGAAAAAAACGAACAGCTATGAATCACAGGGCAATCCTTGCAATTTTTACGGCAGTTGTACTCATTTCCTGTGCAGGGAAAGAGACATCCGACAAACTTGAAGCGGTCGATTTCACGAAAGTCAGAATCACGGACAGTTTCTGGCGGCATCGGCTTGACGTCAACGAGAAAGTGACAATTCCCCACGCAATCAAAAAATGCATAGACGAGGGCAGGGTCGACAATTTCATCTTCGCCGGCGGCCTGAAGGAGGGCAGGTTCAGAGGCCATTTCGGTTTCGATGACAGCGACGTCTATAAAGTACTCGAAGGGATGGCATACAGCTACAGTGTCAGCGGTGACAAATCCCTGAAGCAGCAGATGGATGCCCTAATCAGTTACATCGCGGCGGCACAGCAGCCGGACGGATATCTCTACACGCCCTACACCCTGAAATGCCGTGACTATATGAACCTCTGGTGCACATACGACAAGGAACGCTACGACAACTTGAGCAGCAGCCACGAATTCTACAATATGGGACATCTGTATGAAGCCGCGGTCGCACACTACATCGCCACGGGGCAGAAGAATTTTCTCGACATCGCGACAAAGAGCGCCGACCATATTTACGGACTGTTCGGTCCCGGTAAAACCGAGGCTATGCCGGGACACGAGGAAATTGAGACAGGACTGCTGAAACTATACAGGGTGACGTCGGAGCCAAGGTATCTTGAACTCGCCAAAACCTTTATGGAGCGACGCGGGCACGGCCTTATGAACAACGACCCCTATTTCCAGGACCAGAAGCCGGTCGTGGAACAGACCGAAGCCGTCGGGCACGCTGTCCGCGCGAACTATCTGTTCACAGCAATGGCCGACTACGCGGCCCTGACCGGCAACAACGCCTACGCGGCGGCAGTTGACAACCTGTGGGAGAATGTCGTCGGCAAGAAACTCTACATCACCGGCGGAATGGGGTCCTGGCCTGCAAGAGAGGCGTATGGGGAGAACTTCAGCCTGCCCAACAACGGCTATGCAGAGACCTGCGCGGCCATAGCTGGCGTATATTGGAACCAGAGGATGTTCCTCCTGCACGGCGAGGCCAAATACATAGACGTTCTTGAAAGAATCCTCTACAATGGTCTCATCTCAGGAATCTCTCTTGACGGCACCAGATTCTTCTACCCCAACGTGCTGAGTACCAAGGATGTGGGAGAGGGCTACAACAGCGGCCACACAGGACGTTCCGAGTGGTTCGACTGTTCCTGCTGCCCCACCAACGACGTCCGCTTCATATCGTCCGTGCCCGGCTACGTCTATGCCGTGAAGAACCGCGACATCTACGTGAACCTCTACGTTGCAGGCGAGGCTGAAATAGACCTCGGAGGAAAGAATGTCCGGCTTGTACAGGAGACGGAATACCCCTGGGACGGCAGAATCGATATAACCACTGAGACGTCGGGCGAATATGCCCTGATGATTCGCATACCCGGATGGGCGCGGAACAGACCGGTACCCGGCACTCTCTACACTTATGCTGACGGGCAGAACGCCGGATGGGACGTTGCCGTCAACGGCCTGAGCGTGAATTGCGCGCCCGTGAACGGATACTGCAGGGTGGCGCGAAAGTGGAAGAAGGGGGATAAAGTCACGGTCTCTCTTGAGATGAAGCCGAGGACTGTAATTGCCGACAGCCGCGTGACCGACCTTGAAGGTCAGATCGCAGTGGAGTGCGGGCCTGTGGTATACTGCGCGGAAGCTATTGACAATGATGGAATTAATATCTTCACGGAGCCTCTGGACGCCAGCGCGTCATTCTCAACGGGGATGACTGAAATTGCAGGTGTCGAGGTCGGCACTGTTAAAGCGGATGGAAGAATCAACCTGATTCCCTACTTCGCCTGGAATCACCGGGGCAATGTGGATATGACAGTCTGGTTCAGCCGATAGATTCTTGTTTTGTGCCGTATGAGTGTCCCCCTGATTGTCCTTCTCAGTATTGCGGGCTATTTTGCCCTGCTCTTCATCATTGCCTGGCTTGTAGGCCGCAGCAAAGAAGGCGGCAACTTCTACGGCGGCCGCAAGACCTGCTGCGATTATACGGTGGGATTTGAACTTATCCTTATCAATGCGGCCCTCACCTGCGCAGGACTCCTGCTTCTGGTGAAAAAGGCTCAGGATCCCCGACCGGTGGCCTGATAAGCAAAAAAGAATTTTTCGCCCGCGTTGACGAGGCCAGAAGAGACATAGCGGCAGGAAAGGGACTAGAAGTAAACACAAGAGAAGCACTGGCTTCTTTGTTGGAGAGCAGTGGATAAAATAAGTATCGAATGAAAACACTCGTCTATTCCGCACTTCCGGCGGCAAGGTCGAGAATCTGGTTCGTAATCTCCTGCTGACGCAGCTTGTTGTATTGGAGCGACAGTTCCTTGAGCAGATCCTCTGCATTGTCGGAGGCAATCTGCATTGCGAGGGTTCGCGCAGCGTGTTCCGCGGCGGTCGCGTCGAGGAATATCGTGTGAAGCCTCAGCCGCAGGACTTTGGGCATAAGCTCTTCCAGCACGCTTTCAGCATCGGGCTCGATGATGAACTCAGTCCCGTCATCCTCACGGGCGCAGTCTCCGCATTCAAACGGGAGATATTCCGAAACAAGGACAGGCTGGGAGGCGGGATTCGCAAAATGGGCATAGATTACGGTGACTCCGCATAAACTGCCCGCCTCAAAGTCCGAAACGAGCCTGTCGGCAAGGGCGCAGCTTGCGTCATAGTCCGGACGTGCCGCCATAGCGCAGCAGTCGACAATACGGTACCCCTCTTTTCTGAGAGCCTTCATACCGAATTTGCCTACGGCATATACTATGGTGCCGGACTTGTCATACCCCTTCGAGTGGAATGCCTTGAGCAGATTAGCGTTGAAACTTCCGCACAGTGTCTGGTTGGAGGTCACCAGAATTACGGCCCGGTCCCCTTCTTGATGGCGGGCCTTCAACCTGACCGGCAGGTCTGCCAGAAGCTTTCTCAGTGCCTGCTCGTAAGGCAGCATATTCTCTATGGCATTGGTTGCGCTGTGGAGTTTCGCGGATGCGATGAGCCTCATCGCCGAAGTTATCTTCAGCGTCGACTTCACAGAAGAAATCCTGCCGCGTATTTCCTTCAGATTGGACATCAGTCGGATAGTTGTGAAACCACGAAGGCCGCTTCCTTTTCAATGACGGAAGAGATGTTTTCATCGATGCGGCCCTCCTGAAGAGGCTTCAGCACATCTTCGGAGTGGAGCTGCCGCATCCTCTCAAGGAACAGGTCCTGGAATCCGGACACCTTGCCTTCGGGAATCTCTTTCATCAGGGCGTGTGTGCCGCAGTAAAGGATTGCGACCTGCTCTCCCACAGGCATCGGACTGTACTGTTTCTGAACAAGCAGGATGTTGTTCTTGCGGCCCTTGTCGATGGTGGCCATAGTCACCTGGTCCATATCGGAACTGAACTTTGTGAACGCTTCCAGTTCCCGGAACTGAGCCTGGTCTATCTTGAGAGTTCCCGCCACTTTCTTCATAGACTTGACCTGTGCCGCTCCACCTACGCGGGATACGGATATTCCGACGTTGATGGCCGGGCGGAAACCCTGGTTGAACAGGTCTGTCTCAAGGAAAATCTGACCGTCGGTGATTGAAATCACGTTTGTGGGAATATATGCGGAGACGTCGCCGGCCTGGGTTTCGATGATAGGCAGAGCTGTAAGGGAGCCTCCGGCCTTTACTTTTCCCTTCAGGCAGGCGGGAAGGTCGTTCATCTGCTCGGCAACCTCCTGCTGGCCGATGATTTTCGCGGCTCTCTCGAGAAGACGGCTGTGCAGATAGAAGATGTCACCGGGATATGCCTCACGGCCTGACGGGCGCTTCAGAATAAGCGAAACCTCACGGTATGAGACGGCCTGTTTGGAGAGGTCGTCATAGACCACCAGCGCGTGTCTGCCCGTGTCGCGGAAATATTCTCCGATGGCTGCGCCGGCGAAGGCGGCGTAATACTGGAGAGCCGCTGATTCGGAGGCGGTTGCGCTGACAATCACCGTGTAGTCCATTGCTCCCGCATCACGCAGGGTCTTGACTATGTTTGCTATGGTGCTGCCTTTCTGTCCGATGGCTACATATATGCAGTAGACAGGCTTTCCGGCAAGGAAATTTGACTTCTGGTTGATGATTGTGTCGATGGCGATTGCCGTCTTTCCCGTCTGACGGTCCCCGATAATCAGCTCACGCTGGCCACGCCCGATAGGAATCATCGCATCAATGGCCTTGAGCCCTGTCTGAAGAGGTTCTGTGACAGGCTCGCGGAATATCACGCCGGGGGCCTTCCTTTCAAGCGGCATATCCAGTTTCTCCCCCTTGATGGGACCAAGTCCGTCGATGGGGTTCCCGAGAGGGTCTACAACCCTGCCGACGATTCCTTCCCCGACACCTATGCAGGCAATCTTGCCGGTTCTCTTCACGCGGTGGCCCTCCTTGACGGATTCGCTCGACCCCAGCAGGACGACACCAACGTTGTCCTGTTCGAGGTTCATTGCAACACCCATTATTCCACTTTGAAATTCAATCAGTTCACCCGCCTGGACGGCATTGAGGCCATAGATTCGTGCTACGCCGTCGGAAACCTGAAGGACCTGACCGACCTCTTCCATTTTTGCGGAAAGGTCGATGCCCTCCAGCTGTTCCAGCAGAACTTCGCTGATTTCACTTGCCTTGATATGTTCAGCCATTTATACTAATCTTTTGTTCTTTTCAATCAATTGTTCCCTGGCGCGTTCGAGGGAACCTTTTATGCTGCAGTCCAGCCGTTTGCCCCAACTTTCGTAGATGAATCCGCCGATTATGGACGGGTCCACCCTGTGGGATACCACAACTTTTCTTGCGGGACGTCCGTCATCGATGTTTCCGGCGACATCCAGCATTTTTTCATTCTCGGTTGCAGTCGTAATCCTGACCATCTTGATACCGTTTTCATCCCGGTAGATGTTTATGAAATCGAGCAGGGCCAGCCGCAGATGGGCGATACGTCCGTTCCGGTTCATCAGCCTTGCCAGCTTTTCGATGCCGGGTTCAAGACGGTCGGGGGCCACGCAACTTTCCAGAAGCCGTATTTTTCTCTCTATGGCCGCGGATTGGGGATATGCCATTGCACTGCTGAATTCCGGTATTCCGGAAAAAGCCCTCAGGATGGTGCCGGCCTGGGAATAGACTTTCCCGGCCGTGCCGTCCTTACTGACCAGCTTCCACAGTGCGGTGGCGTATCTAGTTGCTATTATCCCCGAGTTCATTCACCATTTTTTGAATAAGACTGTTCTGTGTCGCGTCTGAAGAGAGTTTCTCGCGCAGAATCTTTTCGGACAGCGCTATGGAGAGGTTGACTGCTGAATTCCGTATTTCGGCGACAGCCTCTTTTTTCTCCTGTTCGATTTCTTCCCTTGCACGGGTGATGATTGCCGCGGCCTCGGTCGAAGCCTGTCCTTTGGCATCGTCAATCATCTGCCGGGCGGCCTTTCTGGCCTGGTCAAGCAGTTCCCCCTGCTCCTTCCGCGCTTCCTGCATCATCTGCTGATACTTCTTGTCCATCTGGACCAGAAGCTTTTTTGCCTCTTCGGCATCCTTGAGAGACCGGGCAATATGCTCACTCCGTTTCGCCATCATTTTGGTGATGGTGGGGAAGCCGAATTTCGCCAACAGGAAGAAGACAGTGCCGAAAATCAGCACCATCCAGAAAATCAGACCGAAAGATGGAGTCAGTATTTCCATTATCGAATCAGGACGATAAGCAGACAGGCGATTACGGCGAACAGGCAGACACCCTCGACCAGTGCACCGATGATAATCATACTTGAACGGATGTTTCCGGCGGCTTCGGGCTGGCGGGCGATTGATTCCATCGCGGCCTTTCCGATTTTACCGATACCGATGGCTGCGCCGATAGCTACCAGACCGGCACCGATGGCCGCGCCGATATAAGCCAGTGATGAACCTGCGATTGCAGCCTGAAGGATTGTGATAAGTGACATAATATTAATGATTTATTGAGTTAATTTTCTTCTTTTGGGTGAGCCATTCCGATGTATACGGCGGACAGCATAGTGAATACGTAGGCCTGGATGAAGGCTACCAGAAGTTCGAGGCAGTCCATAAAGATTCCGAAGAGGACTGACACGAGCGTCATCGAGCCGTTGAGGACAGGGCCCATCGCGGCCGTTATGAAAATCAGGGCTACGACACTGAGAATCAGCACGTGGCCTGCGAATATGTTGGCGAACAACCTGACCATCAATGAAATGGGCTTGGTGAACATTCCTACTATCTCAATTACGGGCATAATCGGGAATGCCTTGAGGAACATCGGGACGTCGGGCCAGAAAATCTCCTTGAAATAGTGCCTGTTTCCGAAAAGATTGACCGAGATGAAGGTGAACACCGCCATACACAGCGTTACGGCAATGTTTCCGGTAACGTTGGCTCCTCCGGGGAAGATGGGGATGATTCCCATCAGATTGTTGATGAGGATGAAGAAGAACGCCGTCAGGAGATAGGGGCTGAAACGCTCGTGCTCCGGTCCGACACTGTCCTTTATGACATCTTCGTCAATCATCGAGATGACAGGCTCCAGAAGAGCCGCTACCCCGGTCGGGGCCTCTTTGAGAACGTCGTGGCGACGGTACCAGCGGCTGCAGGCCAGAACCAGCCAGACAAGCAGGGCTCCGCTTATCATCAGGGACAATACGTTTTTGGTGATGCTGATGTCTATCGGGCGGACCTGACTGCCGCTGCCGTCCAGTTCGACCACCTTGCCCTTGTTGGGGCCCTCCTCCGGGATGAAGAAACCGTCGTATGTTTTCCCCTCTTCCAACTTGTCGGAGAGAAAAATGCGGAGACCGTCCTGCCCGAAAACGATTATCGGGAGAGGAATCGAAAGTTCGTGCCCTTTCCAGCTGGTGATATGCCACTGGTATGAGTCAAGAACGTGGCCGAAGAGATATTCCTGCATATCGAAGCCTCCCTCTCCGCTCTCTTTCCCTGAGGCGGATGCGCTTGTGCAGGCAAGCAGCAGGATGGCTGATATCAGGATGAAACGTTTCATTGTTCCGCAGTGACTGTTATGACATTGTCATTCACCTCCACGAACCCGGAGGATATTTCGAACGACTCCCGGGAGCCGTCGGATTCGTTCTCCCATCTTACGGAGCCTCCGGTGAGGGAGGAAATCAGGGGTGCGTGACCCTTGAGGACTTCAAAGCTGCCTGCCGTACCCGGCAGGAATACCTTGGACACGGTCCTCTCCATTTTGGGAGTCTTGGGGGTGAGGATTGTCAGATTCATTGGCCAAGCATTTTGCGGCCTTTTTCAATCGCCTCTTCGATTGTGCCCACGTTGAGGAATGCCTGCTCCGGGATGTCGTCGACTTTTCCGTCAAGAATCATATTGAAACCCTTGATGGTGTCTTCGATGGAAACCATCACGCCCGGGACGCCGGTGAACTGCTCCGCCACGTTGAAAGGCTGTGAGAGGAATCTCTGGACCTTTCTTGCACGATTGACGATGGTCTTGTCCTCGTCGCTGAGTTCGTCCATTCCGAGGATGGAGATTATGTCCTGAAGTTCCTTCTGGCGCTGTAGAATCTGCTTGACCCTCTGCGCGGTAGAGTAATGTTCCTGTCCGATTACGTTGGGGTCCATTATGCGGGACGTGCTGTCAAGAGGGTCGACGGCAGGGTATATGCCGAGCTCCGCAATTTTTCTGCTGAGAACCGTGGTCGCATCGAGATGGGAGAATGTGGTGGCGGGGGCGGGGTCCGTCAAGTCATCCGCCGGCACGTATACCGCCTGTACCGATGTGATTGACCCGTTCTTGGTTGATGTGATTCTCTCCTGCATCTGCCCCATCTCGGAGGCGAGTGTGGGCTGATATCCCACGGCGGAGGGCATACGCCCCAGAAGAGCGGACACCTCGCTGCCTGCCTGAGTGAAACGGAAGATGTTGTCTATGAAGAACAGGATGTCCTTCGGTGAATTGGGGTCTGAGGAGTCACGGAAGCTTTCGGCAAGGGTAAGTCCGCTGAGGGCAACGCTGCTTCTTGCTCCGGGGGGCTCGTTCATCTGTCCGAACACCATTGACACCTGACTTTTGTCAAGTTCCTTCCGGTCGACTTTCGAGAGGTCCCAATGCCCCTCGGCCATACTTTTCTCGAATTCCTCTCCGTATTTGATCACACCGGACTCAATCATCTCGCGGAGCAGGTCGTTTCCCTCACGGGTACGTTCACCGACACCCGCAAAGACCGAGAATCCGTTGTGCTTCTTTGCGATATTGTTTATCAGCTCCTTGATAAGGACGGTCTTGCCCACGCCGGCGCCTCCGAACAGACCGATTTTTCCTCCTTTCAGGTAGGGCTCCAGCAGGTCGATCACCTTGATTCCCGTGAAGAGCACCTCCTGTGAGGTGGTCAGATCCTCGAATTTGGGGGCCTCGCGGTGGATGGGGAAGCTTTCCGGAGCATCCACTTCGTCGAGGCCGTCGATGGTCTCTCCCACGACGTTCATCACCCGGCCGCGGACGAAGTTGCCCGAAGGCATCCGGATGGTGGAACCTTTGTAAAGGGCTTCCATCCCTCTGCAGAGGCCGTCCGTGGATTCCATAGCCACGCAGCGGACACAGTCCTCCCCGAGATGCTGCTGCACCTCGACTACGACAGTTTTCCCTTCAGAACCTGCAATATACAGGGCATCGTGTATTCTGGGCAGACGGGACCCGGCCTCCTCTTCGGAAGCGATATCAAAATGAACGTCCACTACGGGACCGATAATCTGGACGATGTGACCGACGATTTCCATGGGATTATGTGACAGGTTCTAAATACCGCGCAAAGATAGTCCAAATCCACGAGAAAAAGAAATTCTTAGATGCGATGCAATCCGCTGCCGAATTCAAGGGGAGCGTCTTCTTTGCCGGGAATGATGAAAGTGGCGGTGCAGCCGACGGGGACGGTGATTTCCGCGGTGAACCGGCCGCTCTCGACAGACCAGCGGATGCCGGCCTCGCCGTAGGGTGTCCGTGTGCGGTACTCAGCCCAGGTAATGTCACCGCAGGGCATAGGGTGGAAGATTATGTGTCTGTATCCCGGGGCTTTCTCGTCAACCTCCATACCTGCCAGCTTGCGGTAGAACCAGGTGAGAGCGCCCCCGAACATCGGGTGATTGCGGGAGTTCTCACCATTCCAGGCCTCCCAGGTGGTGTAGGCCCCCTGTTCGATCCACCACCCGAAACTCGGGAAGTCCCGTTTGTTCATCGCCTCGAAGGCCAGGTCGTTCATTCCGTTTTCGGCGAGTGTCTCGAAGAAGAGCTGCGTGCCGATGATACCGGTGTTGAGGTGTCCGTCATATCTTGAGATTTCCTCCCGAAGAGTCTGCAACACGGCCTCTTTCCGGTCATCGGGCACTCCCAGTTTAAGGGCGAGGATGTTGGAGCCGAAATCACCGTAACTCTTTTTCTCCCTGTCGTAGAAAACATTGTTGAAGGCATCCGCAACCTCTTTCGCCTGACCCCGGAGCAGTGCGGCATCATCCTCTTTTCCGAGAACTTCCGCCGCCTTTGCGGTATAATCCGTACATTTCCAAAGCAGGAAAGTGTGTACCAGGCCGTCATCGGGAAGTTCGTAGGGTGGCAGCCAGTCTCCAAGGTTGAAGAAATATATCGGGTCCTTCGGGTCGTGCATCCTCTGATGCATTGTCCCGTCCTCCAACATCCAGCTACGCATATTGCGGATATGCTCCGTCATCGCGTGATAATGCTCTTTCAGGATATCCCTGTCGCCGTAGTGAAGATAGAATTCCCAGGGAATGACGTTCATCGCGGCACCCCATCCGACACCGCCTCCGCAACCGGGATGCCAGGGGGCTCCATTGGGGACATATCCGGTCTCAATATCCTGACAGTCCGAGATATCCCTCATCCATTTGGTGTAGAAAGATGCGGCGTCGAAATTGTGCATCACCGTCACGCAGGCGACCTCTCCGTCTCCGGTGTAGGGACCCTTCTCCCTATGCGGGCAGTCGGTCGGAACGCCGAGGTGCATATTGTCGGTCTGGCTTCTCCACCAGATGCGGTTGATACGGTTGAAAAGTTCGTTCGAACAGGCGAAGTGACCGGTTGTCTCAAGGTCGGCATATACGGCTTCCGCCGTGATGTCATCGGGGTTCGGGTTGCCGGGGTAGCCTGTTATTCTGACCTTGTCGAAGCAGAACCAGGTGAACCGCGCCGCGTAAGATTCGTTCCCGCCGCCCTTCATCACATATATGTTCTCCCCGTTGCCGGGAGATTCGCAGATGTAATCTATTCTAATGGAGTCACCGGCGTTTCCGTTAATATTGTCGAGCCGCACCCATCCTGTCAGATAGTCCCCGAAATCAATCTCAATTGAACCGTCCTCAAGTCTCACCAGACTCTTCGGGGCCACCTTTTCCATTATGCGGTCCGAAGTATAGTGGTGCGCGCAGAGTTTCCCGTCCGGGGCTTTTTTCGGAGCGGCGGGGAGCCAGCCGTTGTCAGGTATCGTTCCCGGACTGCACCAGCCGTCCACTTCCAGGCGGGCGTCATAGACTTCCCCGTCATACATCCCGTTGGCTGTGACGGGTCCTTTGTGGGTGAGCCAGGTCGTGTCGCTCGTCACCACTTCGGAGGAACCGTCCTTGTATTGTATGAATATCTGTCCGAAAAATCTGGGAGTGCCGTAGGAATGGACCCAACCGCTGTTGGTGTCGAAGAATCCGCAGCCCAGGATTGCTCCGAAGACGTTCTCGCCGGAGTGCAGGCGTTTCGTGATGTCATAGCCGTAATACTGCACCCTGTAGTCGCGGAACTTGCTTCCGTCGAGGCCGAGCATATGGTTTTCGAGCCCTTCCCGATATGTGTATGAGGTTTCGTTGGGAGTCAGTTCCGCATCGGAGACCCTTTCCCCGTTGACATAGAACTGGAAAAAACCCAGACCTGTCACGTATGCCTTTGCTGAAACGACTTCCTTTTCCAGTGTCACTGATTTGCGAAGCAGGGGAGCGGGGGAGTGCGGCGCACCTTCGATATGGTCGCGGCCTTCCTCACCCTGCCAGGGAGCGCCTATCCATTGGGCCTGCCAGAGATTTGCATCGAGTATTCCGGTACCCCAGAAGGCGGGTTCGCTCCAGAGGGAGCGTCTGCCCCTTGAATCCCAGACACATACCTGCCACCAGCATTCCTGCATTGATTCCAGAGCCTTTCCGGCATATTTGACAAGTGTCGACTGATCGGAAACAATCTTGCCGCTGTCCCACAGGTCGGCTTTGTAAAGACCCCTTTTTGTCGAGGCCACCCTTATCCTATAGGCGGTCTGGAATTCACCGTTTCGTGACGAAAGGTTTGTCCAGCTCAGTCTAGGGGCCGCCTCATCGACCGTAAAGGGGTTGACGGCATATTCACAGGTCAGCCGTGTCGGCTTGATTTCAGGTTTGACAAGAAAGAAAACGACGGCGGCCACAGCTATGAGAGCGGCCCAGGTAATGGTACTTTTCATAACGAAATTTACAAAAAAAATGTTTTTTATTTCGTGAATTGAAAATTTATTGTTTTCTTTGTGGTCCGATTCGGGATGTGGCGCAGTTGGTTAGCGCACCACGTTAGGGACGTGGGGGTCGTCTGTTCGAGTCAGATCATCCCGACTGGCGGGCAATCAGGAAACTGGTTGCCCGCTTTTCTATTGATTCTCAAGCATCTTTATGAAATATCCGCCGACAACGGAACGGGCCTTGAAGCCCACGTGTTCGGCCTTGTCGGTCCATACCCAGTCGGACATCGGCACGCGGTCCTGCGTTTCGTTCTGGAATCTGTAGATGCCGTCTATGTAGTGCCCGAATTCCTCCTTGCTGTCGGACAGGGTTGCGGTCCAGACAATCCAGTCGGTCTTGGTGTAACTCTTACGGTCGTCCAGCGGAAGCCCGTATTCCAGCTCTACAGAGGGGTAGAATTCCAGTTCCCTCTTTGCGACCTCTTCGGGGAATATGTTGAATCCCAGGATTTTGTCCCAAACCAGATTGTATTTCTGGCTCCAGCTTGCAGGATTGTCGAACGTGCGGCTGAAGTGGGTTCCGGCGTCTGCCATCCTGACCCACTCGGAAGCCATCTCCCTGGCGGATGAATCGAATGCGGACGCAACTTCGGCGTGGCCCAGATGCTCCGCCATATCACTGAAACTCTTCAGGGCCAGAATCGCCTTGATGGAGAGGTTGGTGTTGTGTGCCGAGCGCCCCGCGAAATCATCGGTGCAGAGCTGGTTTTCGGGGTCCAGACCGAACTGTTTCAGATATTCGGCCCAGACGGAGAGGGTGTTCCAATGTTTCTCCGCATAACTGTAGTCCTTTTGGAAATGGCAGATGGCATCGGTGAGAATCAGCATATTGCCCGCTTCTTCAACAGGCATGTCACCGTCGTATGTCTGCCCGTTTGCAACGGGGTAGGTGCCGACGTCGTGGGCGGGGAAGGGATTTGTCCACTCGCCGGATTCGGAATAATGGAAAATATGGTTCAGAAGCCCCTTGGCCAGTTCCGGATTATAGAGCAGGAAGAGAGGCGCTGACGGATATGTGACGTCCACGGTCCCGATGGAGCCGTTGCTGTTGTTCTCCTTTGAAAACCAGAGCAGTTCCCCGTCCGGTGATTCCACAAGTTTGTGGGCGGCAATGGCCTGCCTGTAGGCAAGGGCGCAGAGTTCCGCATATTCCCTTCCGCCGGCGGCCTCGGCATCAGCCATCAGCTTGCGGTCGAAACGGTCGCACCTTTTCATTATCTTCCCGTAATTGTCAGCCGCAAGATTGAACTGCTGCTGGATGGTCTGTTCTCCGGTGCGGTTCCAATAAGGCCTCAGATAATCTCCGAAATATTCCACGCTGAAGACATCGTCATATCCGACCATAATCATACCGGAGCGGGGCCGTTTCACCTTGCCCAGTGTGGTTTTCAGTGTCAGACACCTCTCCTGTGCGGAGGCTTCGGTGTCCTTTTTGTCGGCGGCCATATAGAAATAGCCCCAGTCGATGCAGACGGCATCTCCTTTCTTGGCGAGTATCTGCTGCGTGTCAGTGCCGGTCTTCACATACACGAGCTTGTCGTCCGATTCCGTGCTGAATTCCGAGGATTGATTCTGACGGTCCCTGTCTGTCGCCCAGGAACCGTTCGCCTCGAAGGAAATGCTGACATCGTGGCTCCCGCCGTCATTGGAGGAGACGCTGTAACTTATGTAATTGACAGGCCTGCTGACCAGATCGAGGTCGTCCAGAAGCAGAGGTGCCGTGAAAGTCAGGCTCAGGTCAACCGGGCCGCAGGTAAACTGATAATGTGTCTGAGTGGCCTGGACGTCGGCTGATGTCTGCCGGGCTGTCTGAGGCTCCGGAGCATCTCCACGGTCCACGAAACTGAGTCCGAAGTCGATGACTCCGTCACCGTGCCTGTTCCAGCAGGTCGCTGCAATAACGTTCTTCCCGGGTTTCAGAGATGCCACGGCATCCTTGGGCAGTTTCATCTCTCCGCCGCACTGGTAGGAATTGTCCCATTCGGCGACCTTGATGCCGTTGACCCAGATGGTTGCATCGTCGTCGTGGCTGAAATTCAGGTAAACGTCTTTCCCTTCGTATGAACGGTCAAGAGTGAATTCTCTCCGGATCCAGATATGGTTTGATTTCCATATTGTCCTGAAAATGACATCGGGCTCAAGATACCCGAATGACCCGACTCCCTTCTTCCAGAGCGGGTTGGTCCTGTAATTCCTTGACATCCAATCTCCTTTCGGTAGGAAGTAGGTATATCTGCAGGGCCATTCCTCCGTCTCTCCGGTGCACAGGATGACTTTCTTTTCCTTTGCTGTCACGCCCATAAACCTGTACTGCGTCCCGTCCACGTCTATGGTTCCGACCAGAGGCAGGTTCCTGCCCGTCCAGTGCTGGATTTCAGAGTCATACAGGTTGTCTGTGGTCGACCAGGCGCTGGTGTAGGGGTCGATAGTAATCAGCGGATATGCCGAAGGTCTCAATTCCGAGGCGGTATGCTGCCCGGTGCAGGATACGATTGAAACGGCTGCCAGAAGGGGCAGGAGGTAATGGATGTTTTTCATAATGTCGTCAATAGATGTTACAAAAATAATAAGAATCTGCCTCAAATTGATTAATTTTGTGATATGAGAAACGATATTTTCCACCTGATTCCGGCAATCGTCCTGTCAGCGGTGCTGACGGCGGCCGTTTCTTCCTGCAATGCCGTCACCGGCGGCTCGGAAATTTCACGGATAGAAGAGGGGTTTGCCAATGTCCCCGACAGCGTGAGGCTTGCCGTCTACTGGTACTGGCTTTCCGACAATATCTCCAGGGAAGGTGTTGTGAAGGACCTTCAGGCGATGAAGAAGGCCGGCATCTCCCGTGCATTCATCGGCAACATCGGAACTTCCGACGTGCCGTACGGCCCGGTCAAGTTTATGTCGGACGAGTGGTGGGAGGTGACCCGTACAGCGCTCAAGACTGCATCCGACCTTGACATAGAGATAGGTATGTTCAACTGTCCGGGGTGGAGCCAGTCCGGAGGCCCTTGGGTCAGCGAGGACCAGTCGATGCGGTATGTGGCTTTCAAGGAGGACCGGATTTCCGGTGACGGGAAGGTTAAGACAGTCACTATGCCCGACGTTCCGGAAAACAGGATAATCGATGTCTATGCGTTTCCTTCCCCTCAAGGGTCGTCCCGGGAGTGGACGCTCCGCGGAGAGGGCGTATGGCCGTTGAAGACCGATACGACGATGACCGTCCGCACGATGCTGCTTTACGTTGAGGAAGAGACCGATGCCGACGTGCGTCTTCTCAAGGACGGGAAACCTTTGAGGGAATTCTATTTCGACCGCAGCAATTTCAAGACTCAGGTGGGCTTCGTGCCGGGAGCCCCGTATGTCCTGAGTATTCCTGCAGTGAAAGGGGGCGATTTCTCGATTGAGTTGAAGGAGATATCCGAAGATGTGAACTTCCACGTAGTTCTCTCGGAAGTAGCTATGGTCGAGGAGTATCCGGAGAAAACCTTCCAGAAGATGTTCCAGGGAACCCTGCCCGAATGGGACGAATATATGTGGAAGACACCGGAGGATAACGGCGGGTTCAGGGTTTCACTTTCCGACAAGGTTGACCTGAAACCATTTGTCGCGGACGGAAAGATTGAATGGCTTGCCCCTGACGGGGATTGGACCGTTGTGACGGCATATATGAAGACGACGGGGCAGACGAATGCTCCCGCTTCTGCAGAGGCCACAGGTCTCGAGGTTGACAAGATGAGCGGAAAACATATCCGGGACCATTTCAACGCATATCTGGGCGATATTCTGCACCGCATTCCCGCGGAGGAGAGAAGGACCTTCGACATAGCCGTCGAGGACAGCTATGAGACCGGAGGAACCAATTGGACCGACGATATGGCGGAGCTTTTCAAGAAGGCATACGGCTATGACCCTGTTCCGTATCTTCCTGCGCTGCAGGGGTTCATAGTTGAGAGTCCTGACGTTACGGACCGTTTCCTGTGGGACCTCAGGCGTCTTGTGAGTGACCTTGTGGCCTACGAATATGTGGGGGTCCTAAGAGATATATGCCACGAGAACGGACTCAAGTCCTGGCTTGAGAATTACGGGCATTGGGGATTCCCCGCCGAATTCCTGCAGTATGGCGGACAGAGTGACCAGGTGGCAGGGGAGTTCTGGGCCGGAGAGGGGCGTCCGCGCGACTATGAACCGCGTGCCGCCTCCTCCTGTGCACACATTTACGGAAAGAGACAGGTATGGGCGGAATCCTGCACTTCCGGTGACCGTGCCTATCAGCGCTATCCGGAAACTTTGAAGATGTTCCTCGACCACTCGTTCACCGCAGGAGTCAACAGCACGCTTCTCCACCTCTATGTACAGCAGCCGGATGACAGGATGCCGGGCATCAACGCCTGGTTCGGCACGGAATTCAACCGCCACAACACCTGGTTCCGCTATTTCGATATGTTCTCCGATTATCTTCGCCGATGCAACTTCCTGCTTCAGCAGGGCGATTATGTGGCAGACGTGGCATATTACATCGGGGAGGATGCTCCCAAGATGACAGGCATCTGCAATCCGCCGCTGCCCGAGGGGTACTCGTTTGATTTCATCAATGCGGAAGTCCTGTGCAACCACGCGCGTGTCGAGGACGGAAGCCTTGTCCTGGACAGCGGAATGCGTTACAGACTTCTCGTGCTTCCGCCGCAGAAGGATATGCGTCCGGAGGTCCTCAAAAGCATCGTCCAGCTGGTGCGTGACGGTTTGACGGTCACAGGCCCGATGCCGGAACGCTCTCCGAGCCTTGCCGGATATCCGAAGGCGGATGAAACCGTGAAGTCCCTCGCCTCCCTGCTCTGGAGGCCGGACAATTATGGCAAGGGACGCGTATATCCAGAAGGGACCCCTCTGAGCGTGATTCTCTCCAATCTCGGCGTTTCTCCCGACTTCCTCTATTTCACACCGGACAATGCCCTCACCGAGGTCAGGTTCCTGCATCGCCGGATAGCCGATGCTGAAATCTATTTCATCTCAAATGAGGAACCGAGGCCTGTCCATCTCGATCTGGTGTTCCGGAACGGGAAATACAGGGGCGCTGAAATATGGGACCCCGTGACCGGCGGCAGGAAAGGCTTGGATGTCAAGGTCTCCGGAGGCAGCACTTCCTCCGTGCTCGACCTCGATAAATACGGCAGCACTTTCATCGTTCTGCGTAACAGGGCGATAGAGCCTGTTTCCGAGAGGATTGTCGCGACTGCGGCCCTCCCCGGCCCCTGGAAGGTCACTTTCGAGGCTTTCTGCGGGAATGAAGGTTTCGAGAGGGAATTCGCCGAACTTCAGGACTGGGCGGCTTCTGACGATGCTGCGGTCCGCTATTATTCGGGTGTGGCACATTATGAAACTGAGATTGACCTGGACGGGGTCTCCGGTGATAACCGCTATGAACTTGACCTTGGCAGGGTTATGGTAATGGGAAGGGTGAAGGTCAACGGACAGGATGCCGGAGGCGTCTGGACCGAGCCCTACAGGGTTGACGTGACCGGACTTCTGCACGAGGGTAGCAATACCATCGAGGTGGAACTGGCCAACAACTGGATGAACCGCCTGATGGGTGAAAGACTCAAGCCCGCCGGAGAGCGGAAGACTTTCATCCTGACTGATCCGGCTCTTGGCGACGGCGCGGCTCTTCAGGAGTCAGGGCTCATCGGACCGGTGGTGCTGAAGACTTTCAGCGCGAAAAGCAGGTGACGGAAGAATCAGTAGGTGTGCACGCTCCCTGCGGCGGAGGGCAGGAAGTTGATGCCCCACCAGCACATCTGAAGCGAGAGGAATGCGGCCAGAAGAATCCAGACGGCCGCTTTCCTTTTCTCCGGACGGGACAGCCTGAGGTGCAGATATCCCAGATAAATCATCCAGGTGGCTGCCGCCCAGGTCTCCTTGGGGTCCCAGGTCCAGTAGTGGCCCCAGGCCTGTTTGGCCCACAGGGCTCCGAACAACATACCGAATGTCATAAATGCAAGTCCCGCCCTGACGAGGGAATCAGAAGCGGATATCATCTGACGGAGTTCCTCTTCGGGCTTGCGGCTTTCTGCCCAGATCAGGTACAGGCCCATTATCGTCGCGGCACCGAGAAGACCGTAGCAGAACATATAGACAATCACGTGTGGGGCGAACCAGGGACTCTGCAGCGCCGGCATCAGGGGTTGCGTGTGAATCTGAGGCTTGAAAATGTTTATGAAGATGAATACCGTGGCCATAACGGTGGAAAATGTCGGTATCCATCTGTATCCGTGCCGTGAATAGACAATCAGGCCTGCAAGGCAGAGGAACAGGCTGTACCACAGCCTGGTCTCTCCCATTGTCCTCAGAGGCGGGATGCCGGATGAACTCCACAACCCGGCTATGAACGTGCAGAGCGTGAGCATTCCTGCGGATGATGCGGCGAGGGAGACCTTTGAGGCCCCTTTCCAGGCCGACACCGCTCCTGCCGCCCAGAAAACGATGGCGGAGAGAGCAAAATATATGAAACTGTTCCAACCTATCATTTCCGTGAGGTTTTTTTTGTCAGCAGAAGTGTCACCGCTCCGGCAATCAACATAAAGATACCCGCGTAAACGGCAGGCAGCCAAGGATCCAGCACAAGGCTCAGGATTGAGACATCCCCATCCCCGTAACTGTCATAGCCTGACTGGTATATCTTCCATCCGTCCAGAGTGTGGGGGTGGTTGACGCTTACCTTTATTTTGAACGGGTCCGCATCCGGCTTGTAAACGGTGAGGTCCGAAATGAACTTCTCTTCCGAGAAGTTGTCCAGACGGAGGGCGAATCCCGGAGTGTATCCGAATCCACTGTCATCGATGGCGTGCCACTGCGGATGTTCCTTGCTGACGGCCATCTTCAGTTCCTCCCTGTCCGCACTTCCGAGAGCGGCGCAGACCAGAACGGTGAAAAGCCCTATGTGGTTGAGGAGGAATGGGATGTTGCGCAGTTTGAAGTTCAGCCGCTTTATGCAGGTCAACCCGAGCGAAGTGGTCATAAAGGCATATATCAGCACGAAACTCCAGTTGGAAATGGTGGAGGGGTTCCCTGTTATTCCATAAATTATGGTGACGGCGCCTGTGGCAAGCAGGGAGGGGACGGCTGCATCAAGACTTGCCATCCATCGTATGGCACGGCAGTTCTCCCTCCAGATGGAAACAATCGCCAGTGCCGTGATGAATGCCGTCAGGGCCATTGCGTTTTTCGGCCAATGCAGGACAGCCCAGTCTAAAGGGCCGATCGTCAACTGGAGGGCCAGCCCCACTGCGGCAAGTGCGGCTATTGTGATGAACCCGGCGGTGAAAGATTTTTTCCGTGCCATCGAGTCAATCTCCCGTGAGCAGGACGGTGGCCATTGCGGATATTCCTTCGCCGCGTCCCTCATAGCCCAGATGTTCCGTGGTGGTGGCCTTTACGGCAATGCGGCTGATCTCCACCCCCAGGTCCGACGCGAGACATTTCCGCATCTCATCGATATATGGGGCAACCTTCGGCCTCTGGAGAAGCAGGGTGCAGTCCGCATTGGAGATGTGATATCCCTTTTCTGCAATCATATCCCTGACTTTCCGGAGAAGGAGCCTGCTGTCGATGTTCCGGTACTTTTCGTCCGTGTCTGGAAAATGGCGGCCGATGTCCCCCAATGCAAGGGCGCCGAGCAGGGCATCGCACAGTGCGTGAATCAGCACGTCGCCGTCCGAGTGCGCCACGCATCCTTTCTCGAATGGAATCCTGACACCTCCCAATGTCAGCGTCAACCCTTCGGCCAGAGCGTGAACGTCATATCCGTTTCCAATTCTGATATCCATAACTCTGCAAATATATCGGTTATTTCCCGAAATTAAAAATTGCGCAATACGCAAAGGTTGAGGCGGAAGACGGCGGAGGAGGAATCTCCGAAATTCTTGACACCTTCCCGGACAAAGCCCAGTTTCTCATAGACTTCGCCCTCGGTTCCGTCCTGCAGGGGAGCGTATGACATCACGTCATCGGGGTGAAAATCACCGATGAACGC
>JAGHVE010000044.1 GCA_018064445.1 Candidatus Cacconaster equifaecalis | reverse complement strand
CCGGCCGGATTGAAGCCGTCAGGCACTTCCCTTACCTCGAACACAATTTCAGGCAAAACTCCGTCCAACAAGGAATACACCTTGATGAAGCCCCTGTCCTTGACGGCAATATGAGAGGGGGTCCTGAATCTCAGACCAGTCCGCCCATCAAGAGAACTCAGAATGTCTTTCAGTTGGGATTCGTTGAACCTGTACCCGTCAAGCAGCCTGAAAAGCCAATAGTCACCGTACTTCTCTTTTTTGAGAACTTCGACGTCAATATTCAGAACCCCTTCATCGTAAAAGAACAAACTCCCCTGTCTGGACTCAAGCATATCCGAAAGCAGTCCTTCAATCCGGGAGAACCTCTCCGCCTCCGTTGCCGCGGTATTCAGAAAAGACGGATTGATTTTGCAGAATTCAGGGAAGACTTCGTTTCTCAACCGGTTCCGGGAAAACTCACTTTCCGCGTTGGTCGAATCTGTTCTGAAGGCCAACCCTGAAGCCACAGCATATTCCAGAATCTCCTTCCTCGAAAAACTAAGCATTGGCCTGATAATCCGACCGTTGACAGCCCGGATACCGCACAGTCCGCGCAACCCCGTTCCGCGAAGAAGATTCAGATACATCGTCTCTACGGAATCATTCAGATTATGGGCTACGGCTATGCAATCGTAGTCCTGTTCATCGGCCAGTTCCTCAAACCAGGCATACCTCAGGTCACGGGCCGCCATCTCAATGGATATCCCGTGCTCCCTTGCATACGAAGCCGCATCCACTCTTTTACGGAAAAACCTGATGCCGAAAGCCTCGCACCAGTCGGCTACGAAACGTTCATCACCGTCGCTATCCTCCCCCCTGAGGGAAAAATTCATATGGGCCACTGCGAACCCACATCTGCCGACGGCGGCAAAAAGTGTCGCCATCGTCATCGAATCCACTCCCCCGCTGACGGCCAGAAGCACCTCCGGCTTTTTCTCCGAAGAGGGGAGCAGAAGCCGCAGTTTTTTGTCAAACACCTGTGGGGAAAGCATAATCCCTACCTCTTGGAACCGATTGCGTAGGTAAGTCCGATTGTAAACAGTTCCTTGAACTGGACACACGGTCCAGTATAAATCTCACCTGTCTTCCTGTCCTTCTTCTGAATTATTACCGTATCATCATAGATGAGGTTGGTCCTCAAAGTCACCGAGAACCATCTGGTCACTTTTGCCTCCACGTTGGCATCCCAGGTGACCTTGATGTTCTGCGGTTTGTTCAGATAATCGGAGAAGAGTATCAGAGTCGTTCCGAAGTTGAAATTCTGAACGCTGAGTTTAGCATCCACCTTGACCTGGGCACCGAGTTCGAAACGGCAGAACTGGTCCTCGGCATTACCATACTTCGTCCGCAGTTCCGGCTTGGTGACCATCACGGTCTTTCCGGTAAGAGGAGCAACGTTGATGGAAACGTTCTGGAAAGGAGTGTAATCGATACCGAGACCGAGAGACATATATGCAGGAGCGAAGATATTCGAAACTTCCACGTCATCCGTGTATCCGGCGGCGAACTGCGTCCTGAGGTTATAGACGGCCGACAGATAAAGTTTCTCGGCAGCCTTGTAGCCGAACTTGCTGTCAAGTATCAGACGGTCATCATTCTTCTTGTAGCCTGTCTCGAATGACTGGATGAAACCGTATCCCATCTGCAACTCATTGTTCCAGATAATCTTGTCCTTGGCATAGTTGGCCACGACATCGGCAAAAGTATTCAGGGACAGCTGACCGTATCCTCCGGCAGCCCAGTTGGTGAGGGAAAGTTGGGAGAAACCTATATTGACGGCGGCACCGGCCTTCCAGTACTTGGGTTTTATCATCGCAAGAGAATCCTCTTCCGTCATTCCTGAGGCGAAAGCGGAAACTGATGTCACGAAAGCCAGAAAGATGATGATAAACAATCTTCTCATATATATTCAATTATGGTATGTCAATAGGCGCGGGCAAAAATCACCCTCTGCTTCGAAGGCTTGCCGCTATATACGCACTTGCCATCTTCCTCACATACGCACGAATCAATGGGAATGCAACGGATGGTTGCTTTGGTCTCCTCTTTTATCTTCTCCTCGGTTTCGGGGGTGCCGTCCCAGTGGCAGAGCAGGAAGCCTCCCTCCTCTATCTTCGCTTTGAATTCCTCCCACGTGTCAACCTTAATGACGTGCCGGTCACGGAATTCGAGCGCTTTTTCATACATATTGGCCTGAATGGTATCGAGAAGTCCACTGACATAGCCGGCGAGACCTTCCTGAGGAACACTTTCCTTGGTGGAGATGTCGCGACGCGCAAGTTCGACGTTTCCGTTCTCCAAATCGCGGGGACCTATCACTATTCTCACGGGAACGCCCTTAAGCTCCCACTCGGCGAACTTGAAACCGGGACGCAGGTTGTCACGGGTATCCAGTTTGACGCTGATGCCCACGGCTTCCATCTCCTTCTTGAGCTGCTCCATCCGGGCGACAATCGCGGACTTCTCGTCATCCGTTTTGAAGATGGGAACCATAACCACTTGAATCGGAGCCAGCGCGGGAGGAAGCACCAGACCGTTATTGTCGGAGTGGCACATAATCAGAGCTCCCATAAGACGTGTGGAAACTCCCCAGGATGTGGCCCATACATAATCCAGCTTACCTTCCCTGTTGGCATACTGCACCTCAAACGCCTTTGCGAAATTCTGTCCGAGGAAGTGTGAGGTGCCGGCCTGCAGAGCCTTGCCGTCCTGCATCATAGCCTCGATACTGTATGTATCGACGGCTCCGGCGAAACGCTCGGTCTCGGACTTGTGGCCGACTACAACCGGCATCGCCATATATCTGCGGGCGAAGTCGGCATAGACTCCAACCATCTTCTGAGCCTCTTCAATTGCTTCTGCTTCAGTTGCGTGGGCTGTATGTCCCTCCTGCCACAGGAATTCAGCAGTCCTGAGGAACAGGCGGGTGCGCATCTCCCAGCGGACTACATTGGCCCACTGGTTGCAGAGAATCGGAAGGTCTCTCCAGGACTTGATCCAATTCTTGTATGTATTCCATATTATTGTCTCGGAAGTGGGACGTACCACCAGTTCCTCTTCCAGCTTCGCATCGGGATCGACCACTACACCCTTGCCGTCGGGACTGTTCATCAGACGGTGATGGGTGACAACCGCACACTCCTTGGCAAACCCCTCGACGTGCTCAGCTTCCCGGCTGAGGAAGGATTTGGGAATAAAGAGGGGGAAATAGGCATTCTGATGTCCGGTCTCCTTGAACATTCTGTCGAGCTGGTGCTGCATCTTCTCCCAGATTGCATATCCGTAGGGCTTGATGACCATACAGCCGCGCACAGCGGACTGTTCGGCAAGGTCAGCCTTGACCACTAGATTGTTGTACCACTTGGAATAATCATCTTCCCTGTTGGTCACTTCCTTGTTTGATATCTCTGCCATATTGTTGATGGTATAATTGTTGTTCAATATTTGTTATATTTGCAAAAGTACAAATAAAACTGAGAATCTGACACAGGAGGAACAAAAATGAAAGACAGACTTATCGGACTTGCCGCAATTGCGGCCGCCTTGCTATTCACAAGCTCTTGTGTATCTACAAGATACTACTCGTCAGCAGCTTATGGTGACGACATCTACTACCGTCCTACCGCAGATTCAAGGGCCAGAATGGTCAACGCAATGGTGACGGAACAGGAACAGAAGAAAAAGGAGGAGTTTCTGGCCAAGGATGACGACGGAAATCTTTACCTTGTCACCGAATACGCCAACGGAGAAAGTTACGAGACAAGACTCCACAAATTCGACTGTCCCGTCTATACCTTCTCCATCAATTTCGGTCCCTGGGGATATCCCTGGTACAATCCCTGGTGGGGAACATACATATATCCTTACGGTCCCTACTGGGCTTCTTTCAACTGGCGGGTAGGTTTCTGGTGGGATCCCTGGCTATATCCCGTATGGGACCCCTTCTATTATCACGGCCCTTACGGCCCCGGATGGGGACCATACGGACCTTGGGGGCCATACTATCCCGGTTGGGGACCGGCTCCCGTAGTGGTTCATCGCGGTCCGGTAATCAACCATCCCCGCTCTTCCACCGGAGGTGGCGGAACATACAGACAATCCGTCGGAGGCCCCCGGGGCGGTTCGTCGACGTACCGGCAGACGGCATCCTCAGTGCGTGACGGATACACGGGAGGCAACAGGAGAACCGGCACCCAGTTCTCAGTAAGCGGGACCAACGTCAAGCGCACGTCATCCACAACCTCCAGAGGGTCCGGAAACTACGGCACAGGAACAACATCGGGCCGCAAGGCCACGAGGGTCAGCAGTTACGGCTCATCCTCCGGCACCAAGGGCTCTTCAAGCAACAGATCATACGGTAACAGCACACCCGGCAGCAGCCGCAGCGGAAGTTATTCAAGCGGATACTCCGGCAGCCGCAGCAGCGGAGGTTATTCAGGCGGCGGTGGCGGATACTCCGGTGGCGGTGGTTTCTCCGGTGGAAATGCCGGGGGAAGCGGATCCCACAGCGGTGGCGGAAGAAGATAACGACTAACTTTTGACAGGAATGAAAAGAATCATACTATCGGCAATCTCTCTTGCCGTTGCCGGCAACCTGATTGCACAGACCGCGGATATGGCGGTAAAAGTTTCAGAACAGCAATATGAGGGTTCAGCGAGGACTCTGGCAATGGGCAATGCCTTTACGGCGCTCGGAGGGGATCTCGGAGCCGTGTCGATCAACCCGGCAAGTTCGGGAACAATGCGCAGCTCCGCATTCTCGCTTTCGCCTTCAATCAACGTAGCCCGCGGGAAGGCGGACTATCTGGGCATCACCACCAAGGACAACTCCACCAGATTTTCGATGGCAAATGCCGGCTTCATCTGGAATTTCGACACCGGAAGGTATACTGGACTCCTGAACTTCAACGTCGGCTTCAGTTTCAACAGAAGGAACAATTACAACACCTTTATGGGCGCCGGCGGAACCACCGACGGTTCATCGATGCTCAGCGCCATTGCCCACAATCTGTACGGTACGGACTACCACTCATTGGAGAGTAAGGACGGCTATAATCCGTACAACAACACGGCTTTGTCCTGGCCCTCAATCCTTGCCTGGAACACATACGCACTTGCGACAATCGACCCGTTCACCGACGACGAGTATATGTCATCCACCGAGAACATCACCCCGGACTACGAACTCTATATTCCCGGTGGCCTGAAGCAGACTTTCAACCGCAACACCTACGGCGGGGCGAACGAGTTTGCAATCAATCTCGGAACCAACATATCCGATATCCTGTACCTCGGAGTCAATTTCAATTTCACGACGATTGACTACACCTATCAGGAGAATTACTGCGAGGCTTCGCTCGACAGCAAAGTGTTTCAGGACGGGTTCGTCAGGATGAATCATACTGGGTGGCTGACCGTACGCGGTTCGGGGTTCGACGCAAAATTCGGTGCCATAGTGACACCGGTGAAGGGTCTCAGAATCGGCGCGACGTTCACAACCCCGACCACATATATCCTGACCGATGACTGGGGGAACAGTATGACAACCGAATTCGACAACGGCAAGAGATTCACACAGAACTCCCCCACCGGCACTTACACTTACAAGATGACCTCACCCCTTCGTTTCTGTCTCGGAATAGCATATGTATTCAACAGGGCCCTTCTGAGTTTCGATTACGAGCGTGTGGACTATTCAACCGCCAAGCTGAAAACGAGGGATAACTTCATCGAAACGGCATTGGAGTTGGAGAACGACATCATCAGGCAGTATTACGGAGCCTCCAATATATTCCGCGTGGGCGGAGAGGTCTGGTGCACCGAGAAGATAGCGCTCAGAGCGGGCTACGCACAATATGGAGCAACGTCACAGTATGAAGCAAAGACTCAGTTCGTAAGCGGTGGCATCGGTTGCAGGCTTGGCAAGCTCAGTTCTCTGGACTTCACCTATCAGCACAGGCTCGCCCAGAATTATGACTTCTCAATCTACAGCTATGACGAGCCCTGTGAGATGAAAGCCCCTGCAGGCAACGTAGCATATTCCGGCAGCCGCTTCGTTCTCTCCTACACCCTCAAATTCTAATAAAGCAGTATGCCTGCCAGAGCCGAAAGGGCGATGAGCAGCATCGAATCGACTTTGCAGAACAATGCGGCCGTACAGGCTATGAAAATCCCGAAACTTTTGAAATCCACGAAAGTTTCGGGATTTGCGAATGAAAGGGCCGCCGCTCCTATCATTCCGCACATCACCGGCTTCATCCACGAAATCGCCCCCTTCATAGCCTTGTTGTTCCGTACCTTATTGTAGAACAACACTATTGACATCATTATTGTGAGTGGAGGCAGGCAGACCGCGAATGTCGCAAGGATGCTGCCAAGGACCGTGCCGGTAACAGAATATCCCACATAAGTGGCGCAATTGACGGCAATCGGACCGGGGGTCATCTGACTGACGGCAACTATATCGGCAAGCTGGCTTGAACTCAACCAGGCGTGTCTGGTGACTATTTCGTTCTGGATGAGCGAAATCATCGCATACCCGCCACCGAAACCGAAAAACCCGATTTTCAGATATGAAAGGAACAATTGCAGATAAATCATTTTCCGTACATCGCTACTATGACACCTATTACTGCCGCGGCAAGGAGAAGATAAATCGGTGAGACCCCGAGGCAGCATACTGCAGCCGCAACAGCCAACGCTGCGATGCGGGCCCACCACCCGAGCCGCCACAGCATTTTCAGAAACGGTACAGCTATGAGGGCCACCACTGCCGGGCGTATCCCCTTGAAGGCTGACGCTACAGTCGGATTATCCTTGTAGCCTCCCAGATAAACCGCAATGAGCAGAATTATGAGGAAAGAGGGCAGCACAGCCCCCAGAACCGCCGCCAGAGCCCCCGGAAGCCCCTTTACCTTGTGGCCCACAAAAACAGCGGTATTCAGAGAGAATGGCCCGGGAGCACTCTGTGCCAAAGTGAAGCGGTCATAGAAATCCTCCCTTTCGAACCATTTCTTCTTCTCAACGACCTCCTTCTCAATCATCGGAATCATAGCATATCCGGCGCCGAAGGTGAATGCTCCGATTTTGAAGAAAGAGAAGAAAAGTTCCAATATGAGTTTCATATTCAGTCGTTTCGTTTTCCGTCCAAGGCAGCCTTGATACGGGAAAGATCGGCATCGCAGGAGACCTTCATCGCCACGAGCCCGTCACCTTTCAGAGCATAGATGACGACATCCACAATCCTCTCCCCCTCAATCCTGAAAAGGAAATCGGAATTTTCCTCAATGTCGACGTCAGACAAGTTGCGGATGCTGACATAGAGTGAATCGGCACACAGACCCGAGAGGTCTTCGAGGACCTTGCCACGGTCGATGGAGGAGGATTTGCCGTCAATCTCAAGCATATCCATCCGTTGGAGATTCAAGGCATCGAAAAGGCGTTTCGTCTCCTTGTCCAGACCGAGAAACGGCCTCATAAGATTGAACGTCTTTCTGGTGAGGGTCACCGCCGTGACACCATCCTTTTCGGAATAACTCCGGAACAACGCCGCCGCATCCCCGGCCTGAGCGGCACAGGAGAACATCACGGCACAAACCAACAGCACAAATCTTTTCATCACAACTATATATTTTGTTACAGGGTATCCTGAAAATATTCATAGAAGAGAGCCACCGAGCGCATTCCCTTGAACAGCTGGTCGACAAGGAAGCTCTCATTTGGTGAATGAATCACGTCTCTCTCCAGTCCGAACCCCATCAGAAGAGGATCCGAGTGCAACTCCCGCTGCATCTGCGCGAGAATCGCGATGCTGCCCCCACCCCGGCTTGGAATCGGCTCAATCCCATATACTTCTTCCATAGCTCTGGATGCGGCTCTGTAGGCGGCAGAACTGATGGGAATCAGGAAGCCGTCGCCACCGTGCTTCTCCTCAACTTCGACTTTCACCCCTTCGGGGGCAATAGACTTGAAATGTGCGGAGAATAGTTCCGCTATCTTTCCGCTCTCCTGATTCGGGACAAGCCTCATCGAAATCTTGGCGTGGGCGCAGGAAGGAATCACTGTCTTTGACCCTTCAGCGGTATAGCCTCCCCATATCCCGTTAACGTCAAGACAGGGCCTTATCCCCACTCTCTCGAGAGTGGAATATCCCTTCTCTCCGGCAAGAGCATCCACACCGATGGAGGCCTTGTATTCGGCTTCATCATACGGAGCGCGGGAGAGCATCTTCCTGTCCGCATCGGAAAGTTCGACTACATCATCATAAAAGCCTTTTATCGTAATATGGCCGTCCTTGTCGATCAGGGAAGCCACCATCCGGCACAATGCGTTGAGAGGATTGACAACGGCACCGCCATAGTGTCCGGAATGCAGGTCCTTATCAGGGCCCGTCACCTTCACCTCCATATAGGTTATGCCTCTCATTCCGCAATTGATCGAGGGGATCCTGTCCGAAATCATAGTAGTGTCGGAGACAAGAATTATGTCGCTCGCCAAAAGGTCCCTGTGTTGCGGAATCCATTTGGAGAGCGATTCCGAACCCATCTCCTCCTCCCCTTCGAGAATGAACTTCACGTTATGTCTCAGCCTGCCTTCGCGGACGAGATACTCGAACACCTTTATATGGATGAATGTCTGCCCCTTGTCATCATTGGCACCGCGGGCGTATATCGCACCGTTCCGTATTTCAGGTTCGAAAGGGTCTGAATCCCACAGCTCTATAGGGTCGACAGGCATCACGTCATAGTGTCCGTAGACCAGAACAGTCGGAGCATCCGGATTGACCTTCTTCTCGGCGAAAACGACGGGATTACCCTCTGTCGGGCAGACCTCCGCCCTGTCTGCACCGGCCTCTTTGATAAGGTCCGCCAGATACTGCGCACAACGCACCATCTCTCCTTTTCTTGAGAGATCCGAACTTACGGAAGGGATTCTGAGAAGGCCGAAAAGTTCTTCAAAGAACCGTTCCCTGTTCTGCTCTATGTATTCCTTCATCTCCATCAAATCTGTTTTCTGGATTTTTTAAAGATAAATGATATGGTCAGTCCGCTGACGATGTGCCATACACCCCACCAGGCCGTAATCACAAGCATTCCGCCGTGAGCCGGCAGAGCTGAGAATATGGACGTTCCGAGAAGAAGCACAAGTCCGAGACCGGAATTCTGGATTCCTGTCTCGACCGTCAGAGTACGTCTGTCCTTTCTGGGGAGATGAAGCAGCGAGGCCGTTGAAAACCCTATTGCAAGAGCCAGGAGGTTATGCAGCAGGACAACCAGGAATATATACTTGATGCACTTGAGAAATGCATCCATATTGCCCATAAAGGAAAGCACGACAATGGCAAGGAAAAAGACGATGCTTATGTACTGCAAAGGCTTCTTGAGGAAGGACGCCACCTTGGGAAGGAATCTGGAAGTGAGGATTCCCAGTCCCAACGGAATGCCCAGGAGAATGAAAATGGTCTTGAATACATCCCAGAGGGGTATTGTCAGCGCAGGAATTTCCCCCTGTATGTTCGCAAGATGCAGATAAAGATTACCGTACAGCCAGAAGTTGAAGGGCGTGGCCACTACGGCAAGCGCGGTACTTATGGCTGTCAGGCTCACGGAAAGTTCCACATTGGCTCTCGAAAGGGAGCTCATGAAATTTGATATGTTCCCGCCGGGACAGGCTGCAACCAGAATCATACCCAGAGCCATTGACCAGGAAATGTTGTTTCCGAATGCAAGGGCGAGAAGGAAGGTGAACAGAGGCAACAGGATGAACTGGCAGATTGCTCCCGCTATCACTGATTTCGGCTTGAGAAAGACATTCTTGAACATCTTAGGCCTGATTCCCAAAGCCACTCCGTACATAATGAATGCGAGGACTATATTGATAACCTCCATTCCCCCGGCATTGAGCGTGACGTTAATGCCGTCTATCGTAGTAAAAATATCAGGATTGGTATTCATAGGCAATATTTATTGAGCAATGAATCTGTATAGTATGGTCCCCCTCTGGGACTTGTCCGCTGTTTCCGATGAACTGAACCGGGACCGTTTCGCGGCCTCAATTGCAAATTCGTGCAACGCGGCATCACCGCTTGAGGCTGTTGTCAGCACCCTTGCACCTGTCACCCTGCCCTTGCGGTTGACTTCTATCTCCACCAACACGTCTCCGGAGCCATAGCCTTTATATGCCGGAACCGGCAGATATATGGCTTTCCTCCCCTCCAGTTCGTATGATATCACGGAAGGACCCAGATAGGTGGACTGGCTGTTCTCCGTCTCTTCGTTTCCGGCATTCTTTGCAGCAAGTTCAGCGGCATAGTCTGCATCCCTCTGCGCCTTGGCCTCCCTTGCCGACGCATCAAGCTTCCTCTGAAGTTCCTTCGCCTGATCATACACTTCGGAAGGATTTTTGAAACGGTCGTCCTTGAGTTTGCTTCCCGCATCCACGGCCACGTTCCGGATATCCTTTCTCGTGGACTTCAGAATGTCCTCCAGCTGTTCCTTGACGTTCTCCTTGAACTCCATCTCCCTCTCCTGCCTCTCCAGTTCCTCCTGCTTGGTGAAATCCAGGACAAAGGATGTCTCCGACTGCGCCACCGTCCCTATGGAAAACGACAACAGAAGGATAAGGGCCAGAAGATGAAAAATCACGGTCGAATAAAACCCGACCTTATGCTCGTTTATTATTTCCTTTATCCTCAACCACATTGTTCCTGTCCCACAAACCTTCTGATTCCATCCCAAAGCACCTTTATCGCCACGATGTTGTGCCCTCCCTGCGGTACGATTATGTCGGCATACCGCTTGCTGGGGGCGATGAATTCCAGGTGCATCGGCTTTACCGTCTTGTTATAACGGTCAATCACCCAAGGAACCGTCTTTCCTCTCTGTGCAATGTCACGTTCTATAATGCGCATCAGCCTGTCATCATCATCGGCGTCGACATATATCTTGATATCCATCTGGTCGCGAAGCCTCTTGTTACAGAAGACGAGAATGCCCTCTATTATAACTATATCTGCGGGCTCGACCCTGACCGTCTCCTTGAGCCTCGAACAGGTAAGATATGAATATTGAGGCTGTTCCACCGCCTTGCCGGACTTCAGTTCGGAAAGTTGCCTATTGAGCAGTTCGAAATCTATGGAATCGGGATGGTCGAAGTTCAGAGCCTGCCTTTCGTCCATGGAAAGATGACTCTGGTCCTTGTAATAGGAGTCCTGAGGAATCACAACCACCCGTTCAGTGGACGGAACACGTTTGATTATCTCCTGGACAACCGTCGATTTTCCCGAGCCGGAACCGCCTGCAATACCGATGACCAACATATCTGTAAATTCTAAAATTCCGCTGTCTTGGGTGTTCTGGGGAAAGGAATGACATCCCTGATATTCGACATTCCGGTCACGAACAGGAGAAGTCTCTCAAAACCGAGTCCGAATCCGCTGTGAGGGCAGCTGCCGAATCTGCGGGTATCGATATACCACCAGAGATTCTTCGTATCCATCTTCAGTTCGGCAATGCGGCTGTTCAATTTCTCCAGTGACGACTCACGCTCCGAACCTCCGATTATCTCGCCGATCTTCGGGAAGAGAACGTCAGTGCCGCGGACAGTGCGTCCGTCATCGTTCTGCTTCATATAGAATGCCTTTATATCCTTGGGGTAATCCGTCAGAATCACCGGCTTCCCGAAATGTTTCTCAACAAGATAACGCTCGTGCTCGCTCTGCAGGTCAACACCCCAGGATACGGGGAATTCGAATTTCTGGCCGCTCTTGAGCAGAATGTCGATGCCTTCGGTGTATGTCAGACGGACAAAATCGGTGGATACGACACTCTTGAGCCTGTCCGTCAACTCCGGATCAATCATCTTGGTCAGGAAGGCTATGTCATCCTGACAGTTGTCAAGAGCATACTGAACGAGATACTTTATGAACTCCTCTTCAAGGTCCATAAGGTCGTTTACGTCATAGAACGCCATCTCCGGTTCAATCATCCAGAACTCGGCGAGGTGACGCGGGGTATTTGAATTCTCAGCGCGGAACGTGGGTCCGAAAGTATAGATGTTTCCAAGAGCCATAGCCCCGAGTTCTCCTTCAAGCTGACCGCTCACCGTCAGTGAGGTATGTCTTCCGAAGAAGTCCTGGCTGTAATCTATGGTTCCGTCCTCCAACCTCGGCAGATTGTCGGGGTCAAGAGTCGTCACCTGGAACATCTCCCCGGCGCCTTCACAGTCCGAAGCTGTAATCAGAGGAGTGTGAAGATAGCAGAAACCCTTGTCGTTAAAGAACTTATGTATGGCAAACGCCATTGCGTGCCTGATTCGAAGGACTGCCCCGAATGTATTGGTACGGGGACGGAGATGGGCTATCTCGCGGAGGAATTCCATACTATGTCCCTTCTTCTGAAGAGGATAAGTCTCCGGATCCGCAACTCCGTAAACCTCAATTTCACGAGCCTGTACCTCAACGGACTGACCTGCTCCCTGTGACGGGACAAGGTCTCCCTTGACGCAGATGCAGGCGCCTGTGGTAATCTGCTTCATAATCTGCTCGTCAAAAGAAGCCACGTCACATACAATCTGTATGTTGTTTATCGTCGACCCGTCATTGAGCGCAATGAAGGCCACGTTCTTGTTCCCCCTCTTTGTCCGGACCCAGCCTTTGACTGTTATTCCATTCTCGGGCTGACCGCTGAGATAATCTTTTATCCTTCTCATCATCAATCTCTGTCAAAAAAATTAAAATTTGACGCCCATAATTGAGCATATCTTCTTGGGAATGTCAGTGTTGTCCTGACGTGCCGCAAACTTTTCGCTGCCCACTCCGATTGCCCATACGGGAACGGGAGCGCCACAGTGTGAGAACGTTGTCCAACCGATACCGGCACGCTCGTTCAGGTCGTTGACAGCTTCCTTGCTGCTCATATAGTCTGTAACTGAATGAGGGGCATCCGGAGATGTCAGTTCATCGATGACCGTCATATCAAACGTATAATGGTGACGTCCGAGGGCGATGCCGCCGGTCTCGTGGTCGGCAGTGACAACAATCAAAGTCTCGTCAGCGTGCTTCTTGTAGAACTCGACTGCCACCTGAATTGCGGTGGAGAAGTCTATCACCTCGAATATGGTACTGGCAAGGTCCTGGCTGTGAGCCGCCCAGTCGATCTGGCCCCCCTCCGACATAAGGAAGAAACCCTTCTCGTTGCGTTCAAGCACTTCGATGGCGGCTTCCACAATCTGAGCCTGGGTCAATGCACCTTCGGGACGCCCGAAAGCGTATGGAACCGCATCCTCGGAATCTTCCTTCTGAACAAGGAGGAATCTGTCGGAATCTTTCTTCGTATTGAAATCCTTGATACCGTATGCTATCTTGTAACCCGATTCGCCTATGATGTCGTATGCGGACTTCTGGTCTTTCTCCTTGCCTCTGGGAGAGAGGATTCCGCCGCCGGCAAAGAACTCGAATCCTGTCTGGGGCAGTTCCTTGATGATATCATAATAGTCATTGCGACTCTTTGAATGGCCATAGAAGGCTGCAGGGGTTGCGTGGTTGATTCCGACAGTGGAAGTTACACCCACTGCAAAACCCGCATCGTGAATTTTGTATGCAATGCTGGTCAGAGGTTCTCCGTCCGGAGTGACACCGAGCATACCGTTATTGGTTTTTGATCCCGTTGAGAGTGCTGTTCCGGCAGCAGAAGAGCAGGTAATCGGATTGCTGGCGGAATATGTAGTAGCTATACCCAAAACAGGAAAGCGGGTAAAGCTCAAAGTGTCCATACCAATGACCCCGCGCTCCTGAGAAAGGTACGCTTCAGCAGCAGCCACGTGGGAAAAGCCCATTCCATCGCCAATGAAATAGAAAACATACTTGGCTTTCTTCTCTCCGCATGACGATACGACTGCAACCAGAAGCAGAATGGTGAATATATTTCTTAGAGTTTTCATATCTTCAAAAAAATCATTTACATAAAACAAAGGGTGGCACTTTTGACCACCCTTCGTTCACACGTTCGATAAAATTACATGCCTTTTCTGGCACCGTACATAATCTTCAATGCCGAGCAACGGCGGAGCTCCTGCTTGATATCCGTAATGATACCCATTCTGGTATCCTGATCAGCCTTGATGCTGACTGTCATGAACGGACGGTCAACCTCGCTGAGGTTTTCACGTTCCGCAGCAATGAAGTCACGGATGTCATCAGTATTCCTGAAGGAATCGTTGAGCTGAATACGGGACTCTGTACCATATTGTGCCACATACTGGTTGGTAGGCGTACCTACATATATGTATGATGAAAGGTCTTTTCTTTCCAGCTTTGCAATCTCGGTAGCCTGAGGCAGCACAACCTTCACCTTTCTTTCAGTCTGACGCATTGAGGTTGAAACCATAAAGAACATCAGAATCATGAAAACGATGTCGGGGAGAGATGCCGTTCCGATTGCAGGAATGTCGCCGCTTTCCTTTTTGATAAACTTAGCCATTTGAGATTCCTCCTATTTCTTCTTTTTTACATCCTTAGGTTCTGCTTCAGAAACGCTCTGAGGAACTGCTTTACGGACAAGATCCTGCTTGTCACTGTCAAGCTTGGCATATTTCTTTCCATAAGTCTTCATGGAGAAGTCGTCACGAAGTTCGTTCACGGCACGTATAATCTCGTTCTGGACTTCAATATACTTGCTGTAAGTCGTACCACGGTCGTTCTGGAGAGAAATGACACCCTTTGACATGGTGACGGGGCCAAGGCCTTCAATGTCCTCAACCTTCTTCTCGGGAAGATTGGGGTCATCGTTGGGGTTGGTCAGGAACTCTTTGATTTTATCTTTAAGCTGGCGGACATCCATCGGTTGGTTACCGGCATACAATCTATCGTTTGAGTTGATCTTCACCTCAATGATATTACGACGGTTGACTTTCTGGTCCTCTGCCTTCTGTTCTTCAGTCGGGAGAGCGGGAAGACGGCGCGAAATACCCTCCTCCTTGTCCATAGTCGTCACCATCAGGAAGAATATCAATGCGATGAAAGATATGTCAGCCATAGATGAGCCGTTAATTTCGGGAGTCTTTTTGGAAGCCATACTCTATTTGTTTATTACTTTACGGACACCGCTCCATACAAGAACGCCCAAAGCCGCGACCACGAAAAGGTAGCAGATGAAAAGTGCGGCATCGGTGAACTTGAAAGTAGCTTCAGTTACGTTGGTGTTGACATTGACGGGATTGCCCGGAGCAATCAGGTAGGCGCCACCGACAATCACCACGACAGCCACTACGAGCACTATCAGCTTGACAAGGCTCTTCTTGTCCCTGAAAGCGTGCACCAAGGGGAAGCCGAGGGTGAAAATCAAGGAAATCGCCACCAAGACATACGCCCAGCCCAGAGTAATGTTCAGCATAGGTGAGTCTACCGTCACGATGGACGGCATCGCTATGACGAACAATATCAGAGAAATGGCCAGAAGCGCATACTCGATATATTTGAATACTTTCATAATCAGTCAGGAATGTTTGTTATTTTCTGTATTTGACAAGAAGGTCAACGAGGTCGATGGAAGCGTTCTCCATATCAACGACAACACCGTCAATCTTAGATACGAGGTAGTTGTAGAAAATCTGGAGGATAATTGCAACGACAAGACCACCTACAGTAGTGATCAAAGCCACCTTCATACCACCTGCAACCAATGCCGGGCTGATATCACCTGCAACTTCAATTGCGTCGAATGCCTGAATAAGACCGAGCACTGTTCCCATGAATCCCAACATAGGTGCGATACCGATGAAGAGGGCGATCCAGCTCATTCCGCTTTCAAGCTGTCCCATCTGTACGGAACCGTAGGAAACGACTGATTTCTCGATGTTTTCGATATCCTGACCTTCCTTGACGCGAAGAAGTCCCTGATAATAGATGCTTGCCACGGGACCGCGGGTATCACGGCAGATGTCGAGTGCTCCGTCGATGTCACCGGCTTTCAGTTTCTCTTCAACTTTTGCCGCAAGTTTCTTGGAGTTCTGCTGTGCAAGGCTCAAAGTAAGGATTCTTTCAATGACGATTGCAAGACCGAAAACAAGGCAGACAAGAATCAATGACATGAAAGTTGCACCACCTTCAATGAAAATCTTCTTGATTGCCTGATGCATGGGCTGGCTCTCCTGAGGTGCGTCGAAAGGATTCACCTCCTCTGTGTCAGGAACGACAGGGGCGACAGCCTTGGCGTTGGCTTGTTGGAACTCGGCAGAAACAGCAAGGATACCGATAACTGCCAAAAACATGAAAATTTTTTTCATAGGTTTTGTAATTAATTATTAAACAATGTTTTGGTTAAATATTTCTTCAAAAAACAATAACCTGAGGGTACAGTCAACCCACAAATCAAAGTGCAATTTAATGATTTTTTTTTAAAATACCACTCTATTTTGAAATTTCTCCGCACATATTGACGGAAAGGTACTGCCGCACCTTGTTCATATCAGAGAATCTGCCAAGCAGAATAAAGAGTTTCGTCAGGGCCGATTCCGTGGTTATGTCATAGCCGCTGACGGCCCCTGTCCTGCCCAGCGCGGCCCCGTTTGCGTACGCTCCCATATCAACGCTGCCGGCCTGACACTGAGTTACATTCAGGACAATGCCTCCACTTTGGGTGAAATTTGAAACCGCATCAAGAAACCCCGGGTCCGTCATCGAATTTCCCGATCCGTACGTTTCCAGCACGACAGCCTTGAGATTCCCCATCCCGAGGATGGCCTCCACATATTCGGAGGACATTCCGGGAAATATCTTCAATATGGCGACCCGTGTATCCAGGTCTGTATTGGTTGACAACGGCTTGCCCCACTGCCTCGGATAAATTATCTGCTGACGGTTGTACTTGATGTGTATGCCCACCTGGGCAAGAGGAGGACAATTGGCCGATACGAATGCATTGAAATCCTCCGCATTGTTTTTGGTCGTGCGGTTTCCGCGGTATAGACAGTTCTCAAAATAGATGCAGACCTCAGGGACTATCGCGTGCCCGTCGGCATCCTGTGCGGCAGCTATCTCCACGGATGACAGCAGATTGTCCCTGCCGTCAGTCCGCAGGACACCTATCGGGAGCTGACTTCCGGTGAAGATCACCGGCTTTTCCAGATTCTCCAGCATAAAGCTGAGCGCAGATGCGGAATATGCCATTGTGTCGGTTCCGTGGAGCACCACGAACCCGTCATATTCAGAATATCTGGTTTCGATGAGACGACAGAGGTCCACCCAGAGATCCGGCCGCACGTCGGAAGAGTCGATGATGGGGTCGAATGACACGTTGTCAATGATGTGACCCAATTCGTTCAGTTCCGGGACTTCGTCCGTTATCTGATTGAAATCGAACGGCTTGAGAACCCCTGTTTCAGAGTCCCGCTTCATTCCTATGGTCCCGCCCGTGTAAATGAGAAGAATTCGTTTCATATACTATGATTGCAAATTGAACAGGGAACGGGCGCCCGCACTTGTAACGGCTGCCACCTCCTCGACTGTTATTCCCTTGATTGACGCCACCTTCTCCGCCACGAACCGGACATAGGCGCTTTCATTCCTCTCCCCACGGTGTGGAACAGGAGTAAGCCACGGACAATCGGTTTCGAGGATTATGTCCGAAAGGGACATTTTCTCTATCGTCAGGGCTACTCCTGCATTTTTATAGGTGGAGACCCCTCCTATGCCGAACTTGAAGTCGCCATACTTGAGATACTGCTTGTAAGTCTCGTAACTTCCAGAAAATGCGTGCATAGTCCCCTTGATGGGAACCCCCTTCATATCTTCCAGCACACGTAGCATCTGCTCGGTGGCATCACGAAGGTGTATTATCAGGGGGAGGTCTTTTTCAGCGGCGAGTTCTATCTGGTTCTCGAACACTTCAATCTGCTCCCTGCCGAATTCGTCGGACCAGTGGAAGTCAAGGCCCACCTCACCTATGGCATAGAACCTGCGGTCACCGAGGTGGTCCGAAACAAACTGAAGTTCCTCCTTCCACGACGGGCCCACGGAGGTCGGATGGAGGCCGATACAGGGGTATGCATATCCTTCCAACCGGTCTGCGGTGGCAATCATCCTGTCATAGGAGGCGATGTCTATTCCGGGAAGGACAAGTGCCGACACCTCGTTTTCGCGGGCTCTTGAGACGGTCTGTTCGAAATCGTCGTCAAACGCCTCGTCATATATGTGTGAATGTGTATCTATCAATTCCATCAATTGCAAATATAGTAAAAATGATGGTCGTTGCGTATGCGGCCGTTCATTTCCAGCGTCAGAATTTCGGGCATAAGATCCCTGGATGCCTTGCCTGAAAGGGTGACGATGTCTTCGAGAGGCAGAGGCCCGTTCTCTTTCAGAAGAGCCAGTATGGATCCTCCCGTCGCCGTGCAGAGATTATCGAAAAGTTCCGGCTCCGCAGGCCTACGCTGGCACCACCCCATCGTGTCCGCAATGGCTTCCGGAGAATTGACAATCACAGCTCCATTCCTGTATATCAAGCTGTTGCACCCTGCAAAAGAGGGATCATCCATATTGCCGGGAACGGCAAAAACCTCCCTGTCATACTGACTTGCCAGGGAAGCCGTGATAAGTCCGCCACCCTTGGCATAGGATTGTGCCAGCACAACAGCATCGGCCATCCCCGCGATTATCCTGTTGCGGCGGACGAACGTGTATCTTTCTGGCAGAGTCCGGCTCGGGAAATCCGTAATCAGGGCTCCGTCGCGAAGTATCTTCATTGCCAGTTCCCGATGTTTCCGGGGATATATCTCGTCAAGGCCGGTGGGAAGGACGGCCACCGTAGTAAGTCCGAGATCCAACGCGGCCTGATGGGCAGCGCCGTCGATTCCAAGCGCCAGTCCACTGACTATCATAGGTTTCACATCATATCGAGCCATCGTTTCCACAATCTTCTGAAGAGACGACTTGCCGTAGAAGGAAGCCCGCCTTGTCCCCACTATCGAAATGACCCGTTCCGGGTTCAGATTCGCAGAGCCCTTGCAATAGAGCAAAAGGGGAGGATCGGGACATTCCTTCAGCCGCGACGGATAGCTTTCGGAAATAAACGTTTCTAAACGGATATCATATTTCCAGGCCCATTCAGCCTCCTTTTCCGCCCATTCGAGAAGCCGGGGATCTTTCAACTTGGATACATATTTTTCGCCACGGGGCATTATCTCAAGCAGCTCGCCCGCATCGAGAGAGAACAGTTCCTCAATCCGGGGAAACATCCTGACAAGGGCTGCTCCCACATCGGACTTCTCGGCAAAAATACGGTTGAGAGCACACCAATAAACAACTGAGTCGCGTTCCATCTTTTTTTTGATAAAGGTAATGAACGCGGCCCGGATTGATATGTCTGAAACGTAAGAATTATATAATCAGCATCGCATCGCCGTAGGTACCGAACTGATATCCTTCTTTCAGAGCCACCTGATAGGCATTCATCACGTTGTCGAAACCTCCGAAAGCGGCTGCGTTCATCAGCATCGTGCTCTGTGGGAGGTGGAAATTCGTAATCATCGCATCCGGAATGGAATAGTGATACGGAGGGAATATGAACTTGTTAGTCCATCCGTCAAATTCCCGGATTTCGCTGGTGGTGGTCACGTATGTCTCAAGCGCCCTCACAACGGTGATTCCCACGGCAACCACCTTATGCCCGGCACGTTTGGCCCTGTTTACGGCATCTGCGCTTTCCGCCGGTATGACCACCTTTTCCGAATCCATCTTGTGCTTGGAAAGATCTTCCACGTCAACCGCACGGAAGTGGGCATTGCCCATATAGACGGTGATGAACGTCGAGTCTATGTCGGCAAGTTCCATCCTTTTGAAAAGAATCCTGCTGAAGTGAAGTCCGGCGGCAGGAGAGGAGACGGCTCCGTCATTCTTTGCGAATATTGTCTGGAATCGCTCTGTATCAATCTCTTCAGCGTGAGCCCTGACCCATTTCGGAATCGGGAGCGACCCCATATGATACAGGGTGTCCTTGAACTCCTCGTATGTTCCGTCGAAAAGGAAACGCAATGTCCTTCCTCTGGAGGTGGTATTGTCTATCACTTCCGCGACAAGTGAATCATTCTCACCGAAGTAGAGCTTGTTGCCGATTCTGATCTTTCGGGCGGGATCTACAAGAACGTCCCAAAGTCTCTGTTCGCTGTTGAGTTCCCGCAGGAGAAACACCTCGATTTTGGCACCGGTCTTCTCCTTGTTGCCTATCAGTCTCGCGGGAAACACTTTCGCATCGTTGAAAACAAACAGATCGTGAGGCTTGATATAGGGTTCGGAAGAGCCCTCGGGGCAAATCTGAAGAAGATCCTTGAAAATATGATGCTGGATGACGCCGGTTTTCCTGTCAAGCACCATCAGCTTGCATTCATCACGCTCTTCCGAAGGATATTTTGCCACCCTGTCTGCGGGCAGATCGAATTTGAATTGGGATAGTTTCATATATGGTCTGATTTTATTTTTTCAATACTGCTTCAACAACGTTGTCAATCGAGAGGTAGATGCGGTAGAAGGCATCATCATTCATCGGAGTGGTCCTTCCTATGAGAGCGCGGAGCTGGACCTCGATTATTTCACCCGAAATCTCCCATTCACCGTCCTTGAGGGCAACTCCGGACTGAGCCGCATATCTGATGAATTTCTCCTTCAAGCCCAGACCGTCAAGGAAACTGTCAAGACTCCGAATATCTTCGATTGCGCGCAATTTTTCCCGATAGCGGTCGGAAATCTGATTCGAGAATTTTGCCTGAAGGCTCATCCTGTTGCAGGAAACGAGGAAATCCGTAACACCGGTGGTATCAAGCGGGACAAAGACATCCGGAGTGATTCCTCCCCCTCCATAAACGGTACGTCCGCCTTTCGTGGCAAATTTGAGTGTATCGTTCACCTTGATGCTGTCGGCACTCATCATCTCGCCGTGACGGTATCTCTGGATGATGTCGGTATCATAGTCATCGTATGGCTTCTGGATGCACCTTCCTGCAGGAGTGTAATATCTTGCCACCGTCAGCCTTATCCCGGACCCGTCGCTGAAATAGACAGGCTCCTGGACCAACCCCTTGCCGTAAGAGCGGCGTCCATAGATGACAGCCCTGTCGTTGTCCTGCATTGCTCCGGCAAAAATTTCGCTGGATGAGGCAGAGCCTTCGTCAATCAGAACCGCCAGTTCGAGATCCTGGCAAGAGCCCCTGCCATCTGCAAAGACATCCTGGCGCGCACGTTTCCTTCCCTCCATATATACCACGAGGTCACCCTTGGCCAGGAATTCGTTGGACAGTCTGATCGCCTGATCAAGATATCCTCCGGTATTGCCCCTGAGGTCGAAGATAAGACGTTTCATCCCTTCCGCGCGAAGTTTTATGACATTTGTCACGAATTCGAAATAACTGGTCTTGGCGAATTTCGACAGTTTCACATAACCGGTCGTGTCATCAATCATAAATGCGGCGTCTACGGTATTCACGGGTATCTTGTCTCTGATTATGGGAAATTCGAGCAGAGAGTTCTCCCCCGCCCTCTTGACCGATATCAGCACTTTTGTTCCCCTCTTGCCCTTCATCAGCCTGACCATCGAATCCTGAGGCATCTTCACTCCGGCAATGGTCCTGTCATCCACCTTGACAATGCGGTCCCCGGCCAGAATCCCCGCTCTTTCCGACGGCCCCCCGGAGATTACCTGCGACACAACGGCAGTGTCTTCAGGGACAGTGAACTGTATTCCTATCCCGTCGAACCCGCCCTGCAGGTCCTCTTCCGCCACTTCCAAATCCTTGGGAGGGAGATACACGGAATGAGGGTCAAGTTCTGACATTATATATGGAAGAATGTCCTCCGTCACCTTGGCCTGATCGATCTCATCCACATAATCCTTGTCCACGCTTCCCAGAACGAGCATAAGTTTCGCCCAATCCCCGTCAGGAACCGGAATTTTCGGAGCAGTCCGGCTTTTCATAGTGAAGACCGCCACAACGACCATCACCAGAATGACCGTCCAAAGCGCGGCGGTGAGAATCCTGTTCAATCTTTTTATCTCCATATCACTGCTCACTCTTTTCAACCTCCACACCGGCACGGCGGAGAAGGTCCAGTCCGTCCGAACTGCGATAGTCCTCGCTGTATACCACGCGCCTGATACCTGCCTGAATGATAAGCTTCGCACATTCTATGCAGGGCGATGCCGTGACATACATCGTAGCTCCGAGACTGCTGTTGCCGCTCTTTGCAACTTTTGTAATGGCATTCGCCTCTGCGTGAAGCACATAAGGTTTCGTAACGCCGTTTTCGTCTTCGCACACATTCTCAAAGCCGGACGGAGTGCCGTTGTACCCGTCTGATATTATCATTCTGTCCTTGACTATCAGGGCTCCCACCTGCCTCCTGGTGCAGTATGAGTTCCTGGCCCACACCCGGGCCATCTCAAGGTAGCTTCTGTCAAATTTTGTATCCATAAAATCCTATCTCTGATACAGATAACGCTTGATACTGTGCTTGGGGGTCTTGTCAAATTCCTCCGGGACAAGTTCCACGGACGATATCCGGCTGTACTTCGGCAACTGGCCGTTTATCTCCGCCATCAATTCCCTGCACTTTTCATCGAGTTCACCCTGCGAAAGCTGCTCCACATTCATTTTCCTGATATCGGGGTATACCAGAGCGACTAAAGAGCCGTTATCCTCAATCACAAGGGACTCCATCACAACATCTATATTGTCGATGACGCTCTCTATCTCCTCCGGATAGATGTTCTGACCGGAAGGGCCCAGAATCATACTCTTTTTCCTCCCTTTAATATAAAGGTATCCGTCCTTGTCGAATACGCCGACATCCCCGGTATGGAACCAGCCGTCACGGGTGAACGCCGCGGCGGTAGCCTTTTCATTCTTGTAGTAGCCCGTAAAGACGTTGTCCCCCTTTACCAGAATCTCTCCAGGTATGGCAAGCGGGTCCCTGGAATCAATCTTGACCGACATTCTGGGAGTCGGTTTCCCACAGGAGTACAGACGGATGCATTCGCTTGGCACGAAAGTGATTATCGGGGCACATTCCGTCATTCCGTAGCCTACCGTGTAGGGGAAATTAATCTTGTACAGCAGATGTTCAACCTCCCTGTTGAACGGGGCCCCTCCTATTATCACCTCCTTGAAATTTCCTCCCAGAGCCTCCTTGAGCCGGTCTTTTATCTTTCCGAAAACAATCTGGTCCATAACCGGCACATTGAGAAGGAGCCTGTTAACCCTCTTGTTGATTGCGGGAAGAATTGTATTCTTGTAGAGTTTCTCCAGTATCATCGGCACCGTCACGATAACGTCCGGCTTGATTTCGGAGAACGCACCGAGAAGAATTCTGGGACTGGGAAGCCTTGTCAGGAAGTGCACGTGGGCGCCTATCGTCATTTCAAACAGGAACTCGAACAACATACCGAACATATGGGCAGAGGGGAGTATCGAGAGCATATTTGACCGGTGGTCCATCTGCGGTTCTACTTCCTTTGCGAATACCAGATTCGAGAAGAGGGCCCTGGAGGGAATCATCACTCCCTTGGAAAAGCCGGAAGTCCCTGAGGTATAACTGATAAGAGCGAGATTCGAAGGCCTGTCGAGATAGTAGTCAATATCTTCGGCAGCATATCCGTGGGGATATTTTTCCTCAAACTTCCTGTCAATCCGTTCCCGGGCTTTCATTACGGTTGATTTGTTGGCCTGAACCACCTCATAGCCGGGGAAACTGACCACGGCATCCAGAGAGGAAAAATCCTCATATATGACATTATCCCATACACGGCCACCTACAAAAAGTATTTTCGAATCGGAATGGTCGACCAGATGGGCGATGTTGGCGGGCTTGAATTCGTGTAGAATCGGAACGACTACAGCTCCGTATGTCATCGCGGCAAGATAGGTCACAGCCCAATATGTCTGATTGCGGGAACAGAGGGCAATCTTGTCCCCTTTCCTGATACCGGCCTCCTTGAAGAAGAGGTGCAGCCAGGCTATCCTGGTCGCAAGCTGTCCATAGGAAAGTGTCTCTCCGCCGTAATCGGACAGGGCAGGATAGTCCCAGTTCCGCCTGAAACTCTCTTCAAGCAGTTTGTTGACAGACCTGATATTGGACTCCGTATTACTCATTCAAAATACTGTAACTTGCAAAGATGTGAATAAAGTCCGTCATTCGCAAAAAGAAATTCGTGATTTCCCTCCTCAACCACACGGCCTTCCTTCAGAACGACAATGTTGTCAGCGTGTCTGATTGTTGAAAGTCTGTGCGCCACAACTATGCAGGTACGGTTGACCATCAGTTTGGAAATCGCCTCCTGAACGAGATGTTCGCTCTCCGTGTCAAGAGAAGATGTCGCCTCGTCAAGAATGAGAATCGGTGGATTCTTTAGCACGGCCCTGGCAATGGCGATGCGCTGGCGCTGTCCTCCGGACAATTTCGAGCCTCTGTCTCCGATATTTGTCTGATACCCCTGCGGCAACTTTGCAATGAACTCTTCCGCATTTGCAGTCCTTGCGGCAGAACGGACCTGTTCCTCGCTCACCCCTTCCATACCGAAAGTGATGTTGGCATAGACCGTATCATTGAACAGTATCGTCTCCTGCCCCACAATGCCCATAAATGAGACCAGATCTGCAATACGCACGTCACGCACGTCCACCCCGTCAACGGTTACTGACCCTTCAGAGACGTCCCGGAATCTGGGAATCAGGTCCGCTATCGTGGATTTTCCGGCTCCGGAGGGGCCGACTATGGCAACCGTCTTCCCTTTCAGGACCGTAAAACTGACATTTTTCAATACAGGTTCGCTGTCATATGCAAAGGATACATTGCTGAATTTCAGCTCCTTGTCAAAGCTGACCAAACGATTGGCGCCATCTTTTATCTCCGGTTCAGCATCGAGAATAGAGAAAATCCTTTCACCGGAAGCGAGTCCCTTCTGGATTCCGGCGTATGAATTGGCTATTGCCTTTGCCGGCTCAAGGACCTTCCAGTAGAACATTATATAGACTATGAACTGCTGCCACCCCATCCCGAGCTGACCGTGGATATTCAGCCAACCCCCATAGAAAAGAACCACCGCGGCGATTGTGATGCCCAGAAACTCCGAAGTCGGGGAAGCCATCTCCTGCCTGTTCGAGACACTCCGAAGAACCTGTCTCTGCTTTTCGTTGACCTTCTCGAACCGGGATGCAAGATACTCCCCCGCCCCGAAGGCCCTGACCACACGAAGCCCGCTGACAGCCTCTTCAAAATGGCTTATGATAGACCCCAAAAGGCTCTGGGCCTCCTTGCTTCCGGCGCGCATCCTCCTTGTCAGTCTGGTAACGAATATGGCGCATACGGGAAGTGCCACCAGACTCACCGCGGTAAGACGGGGCGACATATAGAAAAGCATCGCCAGAAAACCCAGGACAAGCAGAGGCTCCCGCAGGATTATGTGGAAACTGCCGGTGACACTGTTCTGCACCTCATTCACGTCATTGGAAACTATAGACAGGACATCGCCCTTCCGCCGGTCCGAAAAATAGCCTATGTCAAGGGAGGTGATTTTCCTGAATATGTCGGTCCTCAGGTTTTTCAGAAGCCGTGTCCTCATATTGACGAGAATTCTTTGGGAGAGGTATCTGCAGAGGTCACAGATGAAGCAGGCAAACACAAGTGCAATGCACACAAAAACAAGAGCTCCGATAACGCCGTGCTTTACAGCTACTTGAGAAAGGGCCCAGCTGAAAAGGGCCGAAAAATAATCCACGCTCAGTTCGAATTCGGGAAGAGCCCTGGCGGCCGGGATATCCCCATTCTCGAACAGAACCGTCAGCAACGGTCCGAGAAGAGCATAATTGATTATGCCGAATATCAGCGACACGACCGACAGGAACAGATACGGCGGCCAGTACTTCGAATACGGCCTGCCATAAGACATTATCCTTCTGAAAGTGTTCATTCCGGAGGCAAATTTAAAAAAAAAGAGGTGACATTTCTGTCACCTCCTGATTTTTATACTCACAAAAGCGAATCGCTATTTGCTGTTTTTGGGATTGTTGAGATCAAGCTTAAACATACCGCTTCCGTTTGCATAGGTCTCACCTGCATCAGGCATACCGACAGCAAGTCCGTTTACAGGGAATGTGATGACTCCGTTCGCATATGTGCCACCGGAAAGACTCCAGGCATACCACTCACCATAGCCCCAGTCAAATCCAAGATTCTGCTGATCGAAGATTACGTTGTTGTGGTCATTTGCATTGATGGTAACCTTTGAACCGGGAGTATAGTCACCGGGGTCATTATAGGGATAAGTCTCCCCATAAAGATCCGTGATGCGGAATACATCAAATCCCTGTGCCTTCTCAACATAAACAGGATAAGTAACAATTTCGGGAAGGCCGAAGAAAGCCGTGACGATGTCATCCGTATAGTTGCACCATCCATAATTCTCCCAGACATAAGCCTTTGCCAAAGTGAAATTCACTGTGATAGCCTTGGCAACGTTGGCGTTTACAGCTTCGGGAGTAAGGATTGCCAGAGTTCCTGTCACCTTTGTTCCGACCGCGAGGTTGGTGAGATTAAGCAACAGTTCGGCCTTATATTCTCCGGCTGCGAAAGAGACGCTGTTCGGGCAGTTGAATTCTGCGGGAACCTTTGAATTGTCAATGGAAACGGTCACGGCATCCTTTGCATTGTTCCTTGAAAGTTCAATGGCGAAAGAGGTCGCATCCGCAGAAAGCTCGGTGGCAACGATTACAGACTGGCTGAATGTCACCTCACTGTTGCTGTAGTCCGTATATGTAGCGTTGACGTTGTCGACGTTGCAGGCCGGAAGCAGAAGAGCCGTTGCAGCGAAAGCTGCCATCAGTTTGAATATATTTTTCATATTGATAGTCTGTTTTATTGTTCAACTTTAGGTGTGAGTGCAGGATCGTCACCTTCAGTAGCGGTTGCATAACTTGATACAGGATTCTGGACCATATAAGGGTTGGCATCAATCTCTTTCTGAGGGATTGTCAGCACCCAGTCGAATGTCTCGGGATCGTCAGTGTGAAGATTGTTCAGCAATGCTTTAACCTGGAAACCGATTTCGGTTGTTCTCTTGAATCCCTGACGGAGTCTCTTGATATCATAGACACGTCCGAATTCGCCCCAGAGTTCGATACGGCGCTGAAGAATAATCTCTTCCAGAAGAGAGCCGGTCTCGTCAGTTGTGAGCGCTCCGAGAGCAGTACCGGTCTTGGTGCAATTATATTTGGAATCACGATAAGACATAAATTCATTGAGTGTGGCCTGAGCTGTTGCATCCTGTCCGGCACGTGCCTGGCATTCAGCCACTACAAGATACATCTCGGGCAGACGCATGAAGATATGGTCTGTTGTCTCGGGATTCTTGGGATCGGCGAAATAAAATTTCTTCTGCTGATAACCCTCGGCAATATCCTGTGAAGGAAGACTTTCAAGAGCCCACCAATCCTTACGAAGGTCAGTGCCGCTTATTTTGTTATAAAGCCAAATGCTTATGCACTTTCTGGAAGCATCTCCATAACCTTCGAATGCAGGGTCCATATGAGCCATGAATTGAGGGTTGGTCGTACCCTGATCCTTCAAGACCTCGGCACCCCACATAATGTCGGCGCCATTGCGACTGTTGTAACCATCGAAGATGCTGCTTGTAAGTTTTGCAGAACTGGTCGCTATTGCTTTCTGTGCAGCGGCAAGAGCGGTGCCGTAATCACCCATATAGAGGGCGATACGCGCCTTGATACCGTTTGCGACAGCCTCACCGATGTGAGAAATATGTCTTTGACCCTGGCCGGCAAGAAGGATACAGGCAGAATCAATGTCAGACATTGCCTGTGCGAAAACTTCTTTGTTGGTTGCACGGGGTTTGCCTTTTGTCTGGGGAGAAGTGGGTTCAGTGTAGATGGGAACTGACAGTCTGTCCTCGTGACCGATATAACTGCGCGCGAAAGTCATCGCAGCGTAGGCAAGGCTGTATGCCCTGATGGCGTAGGCGTTGCCCATAACATAATCCACGTCTCCCTGATTTCCCTGCATTGTATTTTTTGCAGCAAGGATGTAATTGACGTTGGAAATCAGAGTGTAGTAGTAGTTCCAGCAGTCGTATGAACGCCAGGTTGATGCGGTATAACGATTCTTTACATTATACATATAGTCGTAGAAGAACCAGCCGTTACCTTGCCCGGCCTGTACGAAGTCGTCACCCATAAGGTCAGCCATAAGAGAGTAACCCATAGGTCCGACGCACTGGTGCGTATTACCGGTTGTTGACCAGCCCCACTGCCAAAAAGCCCTGATAGTTCCGTTTAGAGCCATCATACCGCCTTCGGTATTGTCCATCATAGAATCACCGGAGACCTGGTCTGTAGGATTGAGGTTAAGGGAGTCCTTTGTGCAGGATGTCGTCAGGACAACTGCAACAGCAAGAATGGAAAATAATATCTTTTTCATAGTTAATATCCCTCCAGATTAGAATGTTAAGTTAAGACCCACGGATACGGTTCTTGTCGGAGTGTATGACCAGTTCTGGCCTCCGCTCAAGCTGTACTGAGGATCCATACCGTTGAGTTTGTTGAACATGAAGAGATTGTCTCCTGTCACGAATATACGGAGAGCCTGCATGGAAATCTTCTTTGTAACCTTTGCAGGGAGTGTGTAACCGAGCTGGATTGATTTGATTGCGAAGTATGATGCATCAATCAAAGCCCTGTCACCGATTGTATTGGAAGAACCGATAAGAACGGCGGGAACATCGGTCACGTCACCGGGTTTCTGCCAACGACGGAGAACGTGCTTGCTCCAGGTATCACCGGAATAAGTTGCCTCAAGGGCAGAAGCATAAACACTGTCATAAATCTTACCACCGAGCTGGAAAGTGGTCAGGAATGAGAAGTCAACGGGGCCGAACTGGAAGTCTGAACCGAATGAACCCATAACCTTTCCGTAAGGGTCGCCGAGATAGTATTTATGATTTGCAGCATCTGTCCTGTCCTTGGTCACGAAGTCCGAACCCTCTATCTTATTCCCGTTTTCGTCATTTACATAAGACCAGTAGAGGGCCTGACCTGTTGCAGGGTCAACACCGGCGGTCTTGACCATATACCAGGTATAGATAGGTTTGCCGATTTCGATGACCTGACTGCCGGAAGTGATTCTTTCGTCACCGTTAAGTTCAAGGACTGTATTCTTGTTGGTTGAACCCATCAAGGTTGAAGAAGCGCGGAAATTCTTCGTATTTACCCAGTTGTATCTCAAAGTCAACTCGAAACCTTCGTTCTTCATTGAACCCATATTTGCATTGTATCCGGTGAAACCGGTTGACATTGCAAGAGGTGAAGAAAGAAGCAGATCGGATGTCTTTGAATTGTAGTACTCAAAGATGATGTTCAGTTTACTGCTGAACAACGTTGCATCCAAACCGGCATTGAATGTACCTTTCTTCTCCCAGGAAACAAGCTTGTTTTCAAGTGATGAGATGATTGCGCCTGAATTTGATGCATTCGGCCAGGTAAGGTCATAGAAAGACTGCCAAGCGTAAAGACCGATGGAGTCGTTACCGATCTGACCGTAAGAAGCCCTGAGTGTCAAGTTGTTGATGAAGCTGACGTTCTTCATGAATTTCTCCTGTGACATTCTCCAGCTTCCACCGACTGACCAGAACTGGCCCCAACGGGAATCCTGATGGAATGCTGATGAACCGTCAGTACGCCAGGTACCTTCGAGATAGTACTTGTCAGCGAAGTCATAACTCAAGCGGGTGAAGAATGACTCAATGCGGTGATTGTTACTGTATGAGTTGTTGGCTGTCACGTTTACCGCAGGAGCAAGTTCCTCAATGCCGGGATAAACCTTAGTCCTGTCAGCATAGAGATACTTGTAGTTGTAGTTGTAGTACTCGTGACCGACCTGTGCAAGAACGTGGTGATTGTTGAACTTGCGGTCATACTTCAGAATCTGGTTGAAGGTATAGGACAGTGTTCTGGTCGCTGTTTTGTCAACCTCACCCTCTACACTCCTGCCGTCACCGTGATAAGGATTGTAGTAGGAAGTGATGTTGCGGTTGCGGAGGTCTGCACCAAAATTGACTGAGAACTGAAGGCCCTTGAGAGCGCCCATACAATCGTCATTGCCACCAAGGTTCAGATATGTACGGAAACTTCCGTTGTCTGCAAGAGTCTGATACTTGTTGTCATAGAGGTCACCGAGGGCATTGAAGTCCTTTCCTTTGGGACGGCCGTTCTCACCATAGTCATACTGGCGGTTGCCATTCTCGTCAAGAACGTCATTACCATTTTCATCCTTGAGATACATAGGATAGATGGGAGCCATGAACTGAGCTGTGTACCAAGCGTTACCTATCTGGGTATCACCATACTGCGACTGATTCTGATCAGTATATGAGTATGAAAGGTTGGCACCGGCCTGCATCCATCTTGTCACGTTATGGTCAACACCGGCCTTGAGTGAATAACGGCGGAAGTTGGTGTTTGCAAGGATACCCTTATCATCAGTGAAACCGGCTGAGAAGTTGTACTTGGTTCTCTCGTTTCCACCCTGAACGCCTACCTGATAGTTCTGGCGGAAAGCCTTCTTGTTGGTCATTTCGGTCATCCAGTCTTCGTTCCAGGCAGAAACCGCATCCGAACGGACTTTGCCGGTCTCAGGATCAATCACTGTAGCCCATGTATAGTTCTTGTATGGGTTGTAGTACTCACCACCCATAGCAGACGACATATCTGCAAGAGCCAGTTCCTGAGAATAGTCGAAAGGATATCCACCGTTGATATAGTAGTTGTTTCTCAATGCTTCGTAGGTCAATTCAACGAATTCATCCTGGCTTACCATATCATATCTGCTGATTGAACGGCTCTGGACACCGAATTCTGCTTTGAAGTTGACAGTTGCGGTGCCGTCCTTACCTCTCTTGGTCGTAATCATAATGACACCGTTTGCACCACGGGAACCGTAAAGAGCAGTTGCGGATGCATCCTTGAGGACTGTCATCGATTCAATGTCTTCAGGGTTGAGTGCGGAGATTGCACCATCATAAGGAATACCGTCAACAACATAGAGAGGACTTGAAGAAGCGGTGATTGAGCCGAAACCACGAATCTGAATACCCGCTTCCGAACCGGGCTGTCCACCACCGGATGTGGTTGCGACACCAGCCACCTGACCTTCCAATGCCTTGGAAACGTTGGTAACAGTACGTTTCTCGATACTTTCGCTCTTTACTGTTCCGGCAGAGCCGGTGAATGAAGACTTCTTGGCTGTACCGTAAGCAACTACGACTACATCGTCAAGAGTCGTGACATCGGGTTCAAGAGCAACGTTGACGACGCTGCGCCCGACCACTGCAATCTCGGCATCCTTGAAACCGATTGTTGTGAAACCCAGTGTTGCATTCGGAGCTACAGTTATGCTGTACCTTCCGTCAGCATCAGCTACAGTTCCCTGAGGAGTGCCTTTGATGAGAACGGCAGCTCCAGACAGAGGCTCCCCTGTGGAAGCATCCGTGACAGTTCCCGTGACGGTGATTGTCTTCTGTGCAAACGCTGCAACTGAGAC
>JAGHVE010000159.1 GCA_018064445.1 Candidatus Cacconaster equifaecalis | reverse complement strand
CAAATGTATATAATATATTTGAAAATATAATATACCAATCAAGATTCATCCTGAAATATATGATATATACTATATACGCCTCCAGACTCATCCTGCTGCATCTTCTGACAGCCAGAGAAGAGAGGCATAACGGCAAGCAGGAGAAATAACAACTTCTTCAGCAATGCCATTTTGAGTTTTTCAGCCTTGCCGCCGTAGGGGTGTTCGCGCAGGGGCAGGTTCAGAACGTTGTACCCTTTCAGGACAGTGGACGGGTGTGTGAATTCACGGAAACCCCATTCGCCGTGGTAGGCCCCCATACCGGAATGGCCGGTGCCGTTGAACGGAACGCCGGGCACCATCAGATGAATGCAGACCTCATTGATGCATCCTCCGCCATACTGGTGCGTGCGCATCATACGGTTCGCCCACCGTATGTCGCTGGTGAACAGATACATTGCAAGAGGATGCTCCCTTTCTGCGATTGTGTCCATAAGAGAATCCACCTCGCTGTCCCTGAACGTCACCACTGGCAGCAGAGGGCAGAACAACTCCTGCTTCACAACATCCTCGTCTTTGCCGACCGGATAGATGATTGTCGGAGCATACCGGCGGCTTCCGGCATCTCCCCTGCCCCCATAGACTATGCGGTCCCTGTACCTGTCGGCAAGTGAGGCGCATTTTGAATAGGCGGCATCTGTTATGAGCCTCGGATACTCAGGATTGGTCTCGGGGTTCTCCCCTATCTGCCTGCGGAACTCGGCGGAAAGTTCCCGTACGAACCTGTCAGCTACTTCCTCCGCCACCGCGACCTGATTGACGTTGATGCAGATCTGCCCTGCATTGCACAGTTTGAAGAATGCAATCTTGCGGGCGGCGTCGCGGATGTCGGCATCCGAACGGACCACGCACCAGTTGCCGGTCTCTCCGCCAAGTTCAAGAGCCACGGGGACAAGATTGTCAGCCGCCTCCCGGAGAACGTGTCTGCCAACTGCCGGTGACCCCGTATAAAATATCTTGTCAAAGCGCTGACGCAGACACATATCGGCCACGTCGTGCCCGCCGCCAATCAATGTGATGAACTCCGGAGGAAAATTGTCCGCAATCATCCGCGCCATAACCTCCGTGCAGGCAGATGACTTTGAACTTGCTTTTATCACAACCGTGTTCCCTCCTGATATGCTTGCAGCCGCCACACCAAGAGTCAGCAGTACAGGGAAATTGAACGGGCTTACGACCAGAGTCACACCGTAAGGCATCTTGTAAACCCTCGTTATCAGGCTGGGGAAACAGGGGATTCCGCTGAAATGAATCTCCGGCCTGGCCCAGTGGCGCAGGTGACGTATCATTTCGCTGATTTCAGCGATTGCAGGTCCTATGTCGCAAAGATAAGCCTCCACCCTGCTGCGGCCCAGGTCTGCCTGCAGTGCATCCTCCAGCTCTCGCTCCGAAGCCCTGATCGCAGCCCGCAGTTTTTTAAGCTGCCTGATTCGCCATCCCACGTCAAGAGTTGTCCCTGAGCGGAAGAAAGTACGCTGCGAGGTGACAATACTGCTTATATCCGATTCTGAAAAGGCATTCATCGTCATTGTCATTGCTTTTACTGCTTCCGATATTGTACTGTAAACAGAACGGATCCGGCAAGAGCGATGATTGCTCCGAAAGTGCAGATGGCTCCAAGGCCGGATTTGTTGCAGATATACCCTCCAATTGCAGCACCGCCGCCTATCCCCAGATTATACAATCCCGAGTAGACGGACATTGCAATGGTTGTGGCCCGTTTTTCCACCTTAATCAGACGCGCCTGCAGAATCATATTTATCAGCGTCATTGCCGTCCCCCACACAACACAGGTGACGATGGTTCCGGCAATGGAGATTTTGACATATTGGAGCATACAGATGACAAACGGCAGGAAAAAGGATGAAACATACACCATCACCCGTTTCCTTTTCGGATAATATGCAGAGAACAGAAAGCTTGAGATAAACCCTGCAAAACCGAACACCATCAGCACTCCCGTTACAATATGCTCATCCATAGCCGCTTCATCAAGCAGATATGGCTCGATATAACTGTAAACCGTAAAATGGCCGAGAACAAAGGCCATTATGGTAAAATAAATCGTCAGAAGCCTCCGGTTCCTGAAAATCCGCGGCAGATGGCGGACTGAAAAGTCGCTGTCGTTGTCCACCTGCGGAAAAAAAAGGCATAGCATAACCAGAATGACCGCCGATATCGCTCCGAGCAGCAGAAAAGTATATCTCCAACCCCAGGCAAGGCCTACAACACGGCAAAGCGGCATCCCCAGAATCTGGGCTATGGACGAACCGGCAACAATCAATGCCATTGCCGTGGATTTTTTACCCTTCGGGGCGACTTTTACGGCGAGAGGCGTAGCGATGGACCAGAAAACGGCGTGACTGCAGGCCACCACCACCCTGGAAACCATCAGCATACCATAGCCATTTGCAAAACCGGAAAGTGCGTGACTTGCAGTAAAAAGCGCAAGTACCCCTATCATAAGACGCTTGTACCCCACTCTGGAGAAAAAGACCATAAGGGGCAGGGACATAATCATCACCACCCAGGCATAAACGGAAATCAGTAAACCTATTTCGGATTCTGCCTTGGAAAGGTCAGCTGCAATCGAGGAAAGTATCCCGATTGGGGCGAATTCCGAAGAATTGAACACAAAAGCCGCCACCGTCAGAAAAATGACGGGAAGGAGGCTTTCAGACTTGCTCATCAAAAACAGTCCTACAGAATTGTAATGATATGGGAGAACCCTGTGATGTCGAAGACCTCCCTGACCTGAGGAGACATATTCTTCATCACAAGATGTCCGCCACGTGAAGAGACGCTCTTCTGCAGCATCAGGAACATCCTGAGCCCCTGGCTGCTGGTGTAGGTCATATTGGTGCAGTCAATCTCGATATCGGGTTTCTCTCCTTCCATCAGGGGAGCGATATCATTCTGGAACTGTTCGACATTGGTAGTGTCAAGACGGCCATCAAGCACTACGAGTGTCTTTCCACCGTCATTGTTCAAAGTTACGTTCATATTATTGGTCCTTGTTTGTTTTATTTTTCTGGATCATACACGGCAAGGAGAGAATGTTTTCATAAATATGCTCAGCTTTCTCCTCTGTGGACGATGATGCAAAGTTAATCAATCTGAGGAATTCTGCCATCAAATTCAAAGGATTTTCATGATCCGCTATGTAACAGAGGCAAAGATTCTGCAGACTCAGATTGGAAGAGATTATATCGAGGTCGGTGCCGCTGAGTTGATGAAGTGCAAGTTGATATGCCGCCTCACTATACTCCTTCCTCATCTTTTCAACGTCCCCGAGCGTTTTGAACCCAAGCCACTCCAGGGGTTCCAGAAAGAAAAGCGGACTGACGGGCATTATCTCCGCCTGATTGATGCAGGATATCCGGTCATTGAGCGATGCGAACGGGTTTATGGCGATGTAACTTCTGAAGGTGTCCATATTGAGTTCCACCTTGTCGAAATCCCCGTCGGAAACAAGATCCTCGACTTTTCGCCTGTAATTCGTTATCTCGTGTCTGATTCTGCTGAATTCCTCGTCGACAAGCTCCAGCATCCCGGCAATCCGGAAAAGAGCCCTGTTGTAACTGGAGGGTATGCCCACCCCGGGTTTATATCCCAAATCGTGATTGATGCTTGCCCAGGCGTGCTGAAGCGTGGTGCGCATCTGAATTTCGAACCGTATTCTGTTGACGGAAGGATGCTCGGGATTCTTGTAAAGGGTCTCCGGAATACGGCAAATGTAATGGAGTGACATATAGCCGAAAGAATCGTTCCTCATCAGCTTCCGCTTGTCGACGGAATTGTCCCAGTCAACATCGAAAATCCTCTCCACAAATGCGGATATCTTGTCCACTTCATCAGTATAGAACAGCACTATCCTCGCACCCACAATGTCGGTAATGTCAAAAATGGAGGAATATTTGTAACCCTTCCGTTCAAGCTTCTCCACAAGGCTGCTCTCTGTCTTTGTCCTTGCGGAAATTGCCGTAACGACTATTGCATTGTCCTTGCAGCACTTTTCCAAAGTATCAGTGACAATTCCCTTCAGGATTGAATAATCTTCGTGATACCGATGATAATCATCCAGTATCATCAGTGATTGCGGACTGAGTCTGTCTATGGATTTTGCAGAAGCCATACCGTCATTTGATTATTTCAACCTTGTAGCCGTACCACTGATCCAGAAGCATATCCACTTTCTGTATGATTTCCGGGGTGATGCTGTCTCTCACCTTGTTGATGACATAAATCAAAGCGAGTGCGTCGTCCGTTATTCCCACGATACGGAAGATTCTCCGGGGAAGAAAATCGTTCGGAACGATGATATATGCAATTGCCGCACCTATCCACAACTTCTGGGAAGAGGTAAGCTCCGACCCCGTCAGGACAAAATACAGGTAGAGCAGCTGCCTTGCTATCGGTCTTCCGACCCTTGAAGCGGTGGCGGCAATCTTTCCGAAAAGAATCTTGAAGTCGTATTCCATTGTCAAAGTATTATTTTGCCGTCGCACAGAACGTGGCTCACTGCGCTTGAATCGGCGGAATAGACCCAGTTTGAGATGAGATTGTGACAGGGCTGCATCTTTATATTGTTCATATCGACGAGAACGGCATCAGCGAGCTTTCCCTTCTCAATGGCCCCTGCATCTATCCCGAATGCCTCAGCACCGTTTCTTGTCGCTATCCTGAATGCGTCTTCCGCAGACATCAGCTGTGGGTTGCCGGACCTGTCCTTTGCCAGCAGAGCGGCAAATTTCATAGCCTCCCTCATATCGAGATTGTTGCTTGAACAGGCCCCGTCAGTACCGATTGTCACACGGCATCCGGCCTTTTCGAGGAGCGCATAGTTGAAATGTCCGGAGGACAATTTCATATTGGAGCAGGGGCAATGGGCCACCGTCACTCCCCTTTCCGCGAGAATTTCCGCCTCCTCTTCGTCAATGTGCACGACGTGTGCGGCAATCACGTTCGGTCCGAGGACTCCCAGATCGTCAAGATAACGTACAGGAGTCATACCGTGCTGCGCCTTGCAGTCAGCCACCTCTTTTTCCGTCTCACTCAGATGAACGTGAAGCTTGAGGTTGCGCTGTCTTGCGACGTCAGCACACTTGACAAACAGTTCGGAACTGACAGTATATACGGCGTGGGGAGCCACCGTGAGCATTATGCGTCCGCCCGTCGGATCCTCCCATTTTTCAAGCATATCCAATTTGTCCTTCTGTTCGGATTTGGAGTGTGACTCGACGAAAGTGATTCCTATGGCGGCCCGGATACCGTATTTCTGCACGATGTCGATTGTTTCCTGGATGTCGAAGTACATATCCGAGAAGAAGGTAGTTCCACTCGCAATCATCTCTTTGACAGCCAGTTCAGACCCATTGCGTATATCGAGGGCCGTCATCTTGTTCTCAAAGGGCCAGATGTATTCGGTAAGCCATTTGTCCAGAGACATATCATCCGCATATCCCCTGAGAAGTGACATTGCGGCGTGAGTATGTGTATTGAAGAAGGAAGGAAGGATTGCCGTCCCTTCAGCCTCCAGAATCCTGTCAACGGACGTGTCGGAAGGACAGTCAAGATTTTCAAACCGATTGCCCTTCACAAGGATATTGGTCTTCCTGCCATTGAGCAGGACATTTTTAATAAGCAGCGTATTCATTTCAATAATATTTTACTTCCCTGCCCTCAAGTTCCGAGAGTATATTGTTTGCCAAACGGCTTGCGCCGAAGCGGAAATGTCTCTTATCCAGCCATCCGTCTCCAAGGATATCTGACACGATGTCGTAATAGACAAGCGCGTCCTCCGATTTTGAAATTCCCCCGGCAGCCTTGAAGCCCACCTTTCTGCCGGTCTTTCTGAAATACTCGGCAATGCAGCCGCACATTGTTTCAGCGGCGCGAGGCGTTGCGCTGACCGCTGTCTTGCCGGTTGAAGTCTTTATGAAATCCGCACCGGATTCCATTGCAAGGAACGAAGCCTCCCGAATCAAGGTGTCCGATTCAAGGACACCGGTTTCAAGTATGACTTTAAGTACCGTGTCCTTGCATTCCGCCCTGACCGCAAGCCCTATTTCCATTATTTCCTTTCGGGATTCCTCCGGCCTGCCGTCAAGAAAGCTGTTCAGGGGAAGAACTATATCCACTTCATCCGCACCGCTGCGGACAGCCATTGTACATTCGAGAGTCTTCACCTCAAGAAAACTCTGGGAGGCCGGAAACGTTCCGCCGACGACAGTGACGTGCAAAGCCTTGTCAGCGCGGAGGGATGCCACTGTCGCGGCAAAATTCGGATATACGCAGACGGACGCCGGAACAGGATAGTCCGGGAAACGGCTTCTGAAATCATTGACCTTCCCCACCATCGAAGCGATGTCCGAGGGTGTGTCGGATACGGTGAGGGACGTCAGGTCAATCATCCCGAGAATATCCGTCAACTTGTCTCTTCTACTTGCTGTTTTCATCGAAACGTTCCTCAAGTTTTTTGAATTTTTCCTTGTCGAGCTTGCGTTTGCCCAGTCTCTTGCTTTGCTTTGTACTCTTGGATGAATCCGCCTCCGCCGGCTGCTCTCTGACGTCCTTCATATTGGCCGGCTTTGCAGCGCCTGCCGAATCCAGCATCGCCAGTTCAGCCTTGAGCCGGCCCGTCACGGAAGAAGATATCTCCTTGAACTCCTCGACGTGTCTCAGATAATAGTCCAGAGCATCGTGGAAATCATCAACGGAAAATCCATATTTTTCAAGAATGGGAAGATAGACATATTCAGAGTCGGACTGTGCCCTTATTTCCCCGTTGCTGTACAGATACTCGTCTACGACATACATCTCATACATCAACTGTTCCATCGTTTCGGCAGGAACAGGAGCATCCGATTTACCGCAGGAAACGGCAAGAGAATACAACGACAAGACCATTGCCGTAACCGTACGCTTTTTGCCGAATCCCTTCATACGTCAAACCATTTTTCAAAATTAATATTTTTTTTTGATATTTTTGTGTATGACATCGGAGAAAGATAATTTCCAGATTCCCACATTGGCCGCAGCGGCAGTCATCCTTGCATCCAGCGCATCATTCTGCAAGATGACATCAATGCCCGGGAATTCACTCTTATTGGGATTCGTTGCTGTCCTGATTACGGCAACTGTTGTATTCGTCACGCAAAGAAGGTATCAGGATACTGAAAACAAGGTGCTCGCCCCCCTGTTGTATCTTGTTCTGGCGGCAAGTTCACCCTGTTTCCCCTACTTCTCACAACAGCATCTGGCAGCCATTCTTTTCTCAATATCATTCCTGTCTCTGGTCGATTTCTCAAAATCACAGGAGAGCACTCTCTCATTCGCAATGGCCTCCCTGACACTTATGGCTTCCGCCATATTCTGGCCTCCTCTGATGTGGATGGCTCCGGTCTATCTTGTCATAGGAGTCATAAGATCAGGTGAAAAGATGAAGGTTGCAGTCTCACTCATACTTGCCGCAGTAACTCCCGTTTTGATATATTTCGCGGTGATGTACCTTCTGGGCAATCTGGACGCAGGTGTTCAGATCATATTGGTAAAATTGGAACAGTGCATCCCACTGGAAAGCTGGCACAACGTTCATTTTTCAATGCCGACGATACTGAAATACCTTATCATTGTCACAGGCATATTCTCCGCTTCCTGGAAAATTTTCTTCAGGGTGCATATCCCATCCATGTCAGAACGGTGGACATATTGGATAACTGTAGTGATGGCCTTTTCCATAATCGGAATATGCCTGATATTCTATCCGGATGCCGGAAGAACGGTTACTATGGCAGTCTGCCCCCTGTCATCACTGCTTCTTGCGCAGCACGTTTCCGGGCTCAAATCAAAGAAGGCCTCCCGGATTTATCTGTTTCTGCTGATTGCGGCGGCACTTTCAGAAAGACTTTACGATTTCAAACTTGACATACTATGAAGAAACTGCTTACAATCATCCTCGCCATCATCATCGTCGGCCTTGTCGGATTCGGCTATTTCCGTTTCTATTTCGTTTTCGGTGAAGGCGTCCGCAGCGGACAACTCAACTACGTGGTCTACAAGGGCGTAGTATGGAAAACGTATGAAGGAAAGCTGATTCAGACCGGCATCAGGTCGCAATCCTCAGGCACCATACAGTCGAACACGTTTGAATTTTCCGTCGCAGACAAGGAACTTGCCGAGCAACTGATGAAGCAGAGCGGAAAGACGATGGATATCCACTACAAAGAATATTTCGGGCGTCTTCCCTGGAGGGGACACTCGAAATACATAGTCGACAGGATAGAAGCCATCAGGGAAAGCGGAGAGACGATAAATCCGCTTGGAGATTCTGAAGAAGGTCTGTCTATCTGAGCGAAGCGCCGAAGTTATGCGCAAAAGCCTTCAAAAGCTTGTCCATTGTAGCTTCCACGGCGTTGTCCGTCAGAGTCTTCTCCAAATCCTGAAGGATAAAGCTCATTGCATACTGCTTCTTTCCTGAAGGAATCTTGTCACCTCTGTACACGTCGAACAGGGCGACTTCCTTGAGAATGCCTTTTCCCGCCTTCAGTGCGCATTTCCGCAAATCTGCATAATTGACATCCTGGTCAACGAGAAGCGCAAGGTCTCTGCGTACCTCTGGGAATTTCGGCAAGGCGCTGTATCTGACACTGTCCCTTTTTACAAGTTCGAAAAGGACCGGCCAGTTGATTTCAGCGGCAAACACAGGCTGCTTGATGTCGAATGTTTTGGCAAAAGCGGGATTGACAGTTCCCGCAACCGCGAATTTCCTGCCTTGAAGATTATACTGAAGTCCCTCTGAGAAGAGATCGGACGGTGCCTCTTCGGTCTGGAGGTCAAACAGATCAGCCTTGAAACGCTTCAGGAGAATTTCCAGGTATCCCTTGAGTTGGAAATATCCTCCGGATTGGGTCGCATTTCTCCAGGATTTGCTTCCCGGACCTGAAACAACGAGACACAGGCGTTGCTCTTCCCTGTAACTTTTTATGTCGTATAGAGGGTTGTCGGCACCTTCCTTCGGTTCGAACCGGTAGCAGTTGCCGATTTCAAACAATTTCAAATCATTGTTCTGGTGGTTGATGTTGTGTGCGACAACTTCAAGTGCGCCGGGAAGAAGAGTCTGGCGCATCACGTTCAAGTCACTGCTGAGCGGATTCACTATCCTGACACAATTCTCTTCGGGATATGTCTTCAGTTTCGAATAGTATTCCGACTTCGTGAGAGAGTTGTTCATTATCTCGATGAAACCCTTGTTCACGAAGAAATCGGAAACACTCTTGCGGACTGTCTCCGGATCCGGATGGACATTGCTGTTCACCGATATCCGCATACTTTCAGGCAGTTCAATATTATTATAACCATATATCCTGAGAATTTCCTCGACAACGTCACATTCACGCAGGACATCCACCCTGTACGACGGAACGGAAACGATGCACCCTTCGCCGGTTTCACCGGTTATCTCAAATTCAAGACTTGTAAGGATGGACTTAATCAGCTCGGGAGATATATCCTTGCCAATCAGTCTTGTAATACGTTTATATTTAAGCTCCACTTCAGTTTTGGCGAATTTGTCCGGACAGAATTCACGGTAGCCGGCAACCCTTCCACCGGCTATATCCTCAATCAGGGATGCGGCCCTTTTGGCAGCTTCCATCGTGGCGAGAGGATCTATTCCCCTTTCGTATCTGAACGATGCATCGGTCTTCAGGCCGTGGCGCTTCGATGTCTTTCTGATTGAGACGGGATTGAAATAGGCCGCCTCCAGAAATATGTCCGTGGTCGATTCCGTGACGCCGCTGTCCTGACCGCCGAATACTCCGGCGATGCACATCGGCTCTTCAACGTTGCAGATGACAAGGTCATCGGATGACAGTGTACGCTCCACTCCGTCGAGAGTGGTGAATTTGCAACCCTCTGCGCTCCTTCGGACAATCACTTTGCCTCCCTTGATTTTGGATGCGTCGAAAGCGTGAAGGGGATGTCCCATCTCGTTCAGAACAAAATTGGTGATGTCCACGACATTGTTGATGGGACGTTGCCCTATCGCGACAAGTCTCTCTTTCAGCCAATCAGGCGAAGGCCCTACCTTCACGTCCCTGATTGTAACGCCAATATATCTCGGCGCCAGGTCCGGTGCCTGAACTTCAAGGGGTATTATGTCTGAGCCGTCCTCCTTCAGATCCCTTGAAACGGGAAGCGTATACTCACAGGGAATGCCATTGGTCTTGCAATATGCATACAGGTCTCTGACAACTCCTATGTGGCTTGCGCCGTCAACTCTGTTAGGTGTCAACCCTATCTCAAAGACAGTATCTTCCTTGAGTTTCAGATATTCCTTGGCAGGAGTCCCAACTTTGGCTTCGGGTTCAAGCACCATAATTCCGGAGTGGTCCTCACCTATGCCGAGTTCATCCGCGGCGCAGATCATTCCGAAACTCTCCACACCTCTGATTTTGGACTTCTTTATCTTGAAAGTGCCGCCGTTTCCGTCAGGAAGTTCCGTTCCTATCGTGGCAAGCAGCACTTTCTGCCCTGCCGCCACGTTCGGGGCTCCGCATACAACCTGCAGGGGCTCGCCATCTCCAGTGTCAAGCTTCGTCACGTGCAGATGGTCGGAGTCAGGATGGGGCTCACACTCGAGAACGTGTGCCACTGTTACACCGGCAAGGCCGCCGGGAATCTGCTCTACCGTCTCTACGTGCTCAACCTCAAGTCCGGTGGAGGTCAATATTGCGGCAACTTCTTCTGAAGGAAGGTCGAATTTCAGATAATCCTTCAGCCAATTGAATGATACTGTCATTTTATATCAGATAAATAAAGATTCAACAAATTCTTTCTTGTCAAAAAGTTTAAGGTCTTCAATTCTCTCTCCGACTCCTATGAACTTGACCGGGATATGGAACTGGTCACTTATTCCTATGACAACTCCGCCCTTCGCAGTTCCGTCAAGCTTTGTCACGGCAAGGGCGCTTATTGCAGTGGCACGGGCAAATTCCTTGGCTTGCAGGAAACCGTTTTGTCCTGTAGAGCCGTCAATTACAAGCAGCACCTCGTGCGGAGCATCAGGTATCACCCGCCCTATTACGTTCTTTATCTTGGTAAGTTCGTTCATCAGGCCGACTTTGTTGTGAAGCCTGCCCGCCGTGTCTATGATTACCACGTCCGCTCCCTTGGCCACAGCGCTGGTCACAGTGTCGTAAGCAACGCTGGCAGGGTCTGAACCCATCTGCTGGCGGACAATGTCAACACCGGCACGCTCCGCCCAGATTACAAGTTGGTCCACGGCAGCCGCGCGGAAAGTGTCGGCGGCACCCAGGACGACTTTCTTGCCCTGCGCCTTGAGTTGGGATGCCAGTTTTCCGATAGTGGTGGTCTTCCCCACCCCATTGACGCCGACAACCATTATGACGTATGGCTTCTTTGAGAAATCGAAAGGTCTGGAAGATGCCCCGTCCGCCGCATCGGACAGAATCTGTTCTATCTCCTGACACAGATATTCATTGATTTCGTCAGGAGCGAGAAACTTGTCCCTGGCAACACGCTCCTCCAGCCTCTCTATTATCTTTTGAGTGGTGTCAACCCCTATGTCGGAAGCAATGAGAGCCTCCTCAATGGAGTCAAGCACCTCATCATCTATGACACTTTTTCCGGCAACGGCATATGAAAGCTTCTCGAAAATGGAGCGCTTTGTCTTCTGAAGGCCGTCTGACGGGTCTTCGCTTTTCTTGAACCAACCAAGCAATCCCATTATCTGCGGGGTTTGATTTTACGGAAACGCAACTTGATGACACCACTGAACGCCTCGCCGAAAATGCCGGACGACATCTTGCTCGTACCCTCCTTCCTGTCTTCAAAAATGATGGGAACTTCCACTATCCTGAACCCAAGTCTGTATGCATTGTACTTCATCTCAATCTGGAAACCGTAACCACGCATTCTGATTCGGTCCAAATCTATGGTTTCCAGCAATCTGCGGGAATAGCACTTGAATCCGGCAGTCGTATCGTAAATTTTCATACCAAGTACAAACCTTACATACTTCGAAGCGAAATACGACATAATCACCCTGCCTATCGGCCAGTTTATGACGCTGATACCGTTGCAGTACCTTGACCCGATTGCAAGGTCGGCGTCATTGTCGACACAGGCCGAATAGAGTCTCGGGACATCGGAAGGTTTGTGGGAAAAATCGGCATCCATCTCGAATATGTAGTCATATCCTTTTTCAATGGCCCATCTGAACCCTGTCATATATGCGGTGCCAAGTCCCTGCTTCCCACTTCTCTCTATAAGGAACAGACATTCCGGAAAATCCTCCTTCTGAAGTTGCTTCACGATGGAAGCCGTCCCGTCAGGAGATCCGTCGTCAATCACGAGGATGTGATAATCCCCTTCCAGATCACGCACGGCTCTGATTATCTTTTCAATATTCTCCTTTTCGTTGTAAGTTGGTATAATTATGACCTTTTTATGCATCATTCGTCCTCCTATCCTGCAAATGTAATAAAAAATCAAAGATTTTTCAATGACAATGAAATGCGTTTTCTGGCAGTGTCAACTCCAATCACCCTTACCTTCAGCTGCTGATGGACTCTCAGCACGGAAGAAGGGTCTTCAACCCGCCTGTCGGCAATCTGCGAAACGTGGACAAGACCGTTCTCGTGTATTCCGATATCCACGAAAGCCCCGAACGCCGTCACATTGGTAACGATTCCCGGCAGTATCATTCCCTCGCGCAAATCCCCGATTGAATGTATGTCCTGCGCGAATTCGAACACCCCTATCCCGCCGCGGGGATCCCTGCCTTTCTTGGAAAGTTCCGTCCGTATGTCGGTCAAAGTCTGAAGCCCGACCTCTTCCGAGACGTACCGGCCAAGTTCCTCGCCTGACAGTTCTCCGGCATCCTCAATGAATTGGACGAGAGTTTTCCCGGCATCGGAGGCCATTTTCTCTACAAGGGCATATCTTTCGGGGTGGACCGCCGTATTGTCAAGAGGATTTTCAGAGTCGGGAATGCGCAGAAAACCTGCACACTGCTCGAACACCTTGTCTCCAAGTCTCCTGACGCCGAGCAGTTGGCGCCTGTTTCTGAACGGTCCGTTTGCACTCCTGTGAGCCACGATATTTTCGGCCAGTGCCGGCCCTATTCCGGAAACATAACCGAGCAGATATCCGGAAGCCGTATTGAGATTCACTCCCACATTGTTTACGCAACTTTCGACCGTTTCATCCAGCCGTTCCTTGAGAAGCGTCTGGTCAACGTCGTGCTGGTATTGTCCCACTCCTATCGACTTCGGATCGATTTTCACAAGTTCAGCGAGCGGGTCCATCAGTCTTCTGCCGATGGAAACGGCTCCGCGTACGGTAACGTCATAATCGGGAAACTCCTTCCTCGCGATATCCGAAGCGGAATAGACAGATGCTCCGTCCTCGGAAACGGAATAGACTTTCACTCCTGAAGGCAAAGCTATTTTCTTGATGAATTCCTCCGTTTCACGCCCGGCAGTCCCGTTTCCTATCGCTATCACCTCGATTTTATAAGCCTCCACCAGTCCGGATATCTTTTTCATCGCGGCAATCTTCTCATTTACCGGAGGATGCGGGAAAATGGTGTCATTATGGAGCAGCTCGCCCTGAGAATCGAGGCAGACTACCTTGCAGCCTGTTCTGAACCCCGGATCGATTGCCAATGTCCGTTTCTGCCCTGCCGGCGGAGCAAGAAGCAATTCCCGCAGATTTTGTCCGAAAACTTTTATAGCCTGAATGTCAGCCTTTTCTTTCGCCTCGGCAAGAATCTCGTTCTCAATTGACGGATGAAGAAGTCTCTTATAGGAATCTTCCATTGCAAGATTGAGTTGCCGCCTGCATTCAGACGAAGGCCTGCTCTCCCTCTTTTCTACAATCTGACGGCAAATGCGTTCGAGCGCATACTCCTGCCGGACATTGATCCTGACATTCAGAATGCCTGCGGATGATGCCCGCAGAATGGCAAGAAGCCGGTGGGATGGAATGCGGTCCAGCCTTTCACAATAATCGAAATAGTTCTGATATTTTTCTGATTCAGGGTTGCCCTGCATTTTTGGAGAGAGCTTGGAACATACACTTCCCCATTTGGAGTAGAGGTCCCGGAGAGAGTTCCTGACCACCTGATTTTCAGATATAATTTCGGAAATTATATCTCTCGCGCCCGAAAGGGCATCCTCCACGGAGCCGACTGATCCCTTTATGAAACGTTTCGCCTCGTCTTCGGGATGCCTGCAGGAAAAATCAAGAATTCTGACGGCAAGCGGTTCGAGCCCGTTCTCTCTTGCCACCGTGGCACGGGTGCGACGCTTGGGCTTGAAAGGAAGATACAAATCTTCCACAGAACGCGGATCCGTCTGCTGAAGAATGGAATCCCTGAGTTCATCCGTAAGCTTGCCCTGTTCCTCAATGCTCTTCAATATGGCCTGTTTCCTCTTCTCAAGCTCGGAAAACTTGAGAAACCAGTGTCTGACTTCCGCCACGGTCACCTCATCCATCGAGCCGATCCGCTCCTTGCGATAGCGGCTTATGAATGGCACGGTGGCCCCCTCTTCAAGAAGCTGCACGCAATTCTCAACCTGCCACTCCCTTACGGACAACTGAGATGCCATATAACTGACATAGAGGCTATTCATTGGAAAACTCCTTCAATTGGTTGCGGTATGAGGTGAAAATCTCCGTCTTGGATATGTAACCGAGAAACTTGTTTTCATCGTCCATCACAGGAAGTGTCATTGCGCCTGTCCTTTCGAATTTGGACATCACACTCTCCATACTTTCATCCGTGTACACGAATGAGGGAACGCTTTTCATTATCGAAACGACTTTTACTGAGCCGTATGCCGAATTGTCGAACATTATGGACCTGATGTCGTTCAAAGTTATTTCACCGCAGAAGTGATTCTGACTGTCAACCACTGGAAAATGGTCACAGGAGGAACTTTTGACCGCCTCCACGACATCTCCCAGATATGAATCCTGCCTGATGCTCACGAAATCAGTATCTATAAGTTTCGATGTCTTGAGAAGAGTCAGCACCGCCTGATCGCTGTCGTGAGTCAGGAGTTCACCGGTTGCGGCAATTCTCTTCGTATAAATGGAATACGGTTCCACAGTCCTTATCGTGGCGAAGCTTGCTATTGAAGTTATGATGAGCGGCAGCAGCAGTTCGTAGCCTCCTGTGATTTCGGCTATCAGGAAGATTGCAGTCATCGGCGCCTGCATCACTCCGGCCATCATACCGGCCATTCCCACAAGGGCGAAATTGGCCTCGGGCAGAACTGCCAGTCCGGTCATATTTATAAGGCGGGCAATCACGAAACCGGCGAAACCTCCGGTCACCAGGGTTGGTCCGAACGTTCCTCCGACACCGCCTCCGCTGTTTGTCAATGCGGTTGCAAACACCTTGAGAAACATCACAAGCGCAGCGAACAGCAGGAACACCCACGGATTGCCGAGCAGACTTGTCGAGAAATCGGCGGTAATATGTTCCGCATTGTTGGTCAGCATATATGTCAGAGAGCCGTACCCTTCTCCGAACAGAGGAGGACACGCAAAAATCACGATACCGAGGGCTATGGCGGATACCGCCCACCTGACAGATGTCTTCTTCACGGCTCTCATCCTGTCCTCGACTTTTAGTGTGGCCTTTATGAAATAAAGCGACATTCCACCGCAAAAAACACCCAGAATGAGATAGAACGGGATGTTCGACATTCTGAAACCGGCAATGGAATTGGCGAAAGTGACTTCATTTCCTATAAGCAGATAGGTGACGACCGTTGCGGTAACGGAAGAAATCAGGACCGGAAGGATAGAGGTCATCGAGATATTGAACATCAGTATCTCCAGGGTGAACAGAACCCCTGCGAGAGGAGCCTTGAATATCGCGGCAATGGCGGCTGCAGCTCCGCATCCGAGAAGTATCGTAACGTTCTTCTGAGAAAGCCCGGCACTTCGGCCAATGTTCGAACCTATCGCGGCACCGGTATAGACAATCGGCGCCTCAGCTCCCACACTGCCCCCGAAACCGATTGTCAGGGCACTTGACACGACAGAAGCCCAGGTGTTCCTGCGGGAAATGTTGGAGTCATTCTTGGAAATGGCGGTAAGGACCTTGGTAACTCCGTGACCGATATCCTCCCTTACTATGAATCTCACAAAAAGAAGTGACAACGCCATTCCGAAACCGGGACACAGGAAGTAGAGGACCCAGTCATAACGTTCTTCGAAGAGAAAACCCAACCCATTCTGAATCAGATGGATCAGGTTTATCAGTATGACTGCGGACAGACCGCACAGCAACCCAACCACGATTGCCAGAGTCTGCAGCCTGGTCTTTTCAGAGAAAGACCTATTCATCGTCATCCGCCTCTGCCGCCTTGGCCGCGGCTATATCGTCATCCGGCTCAGGGAATCTGTCATCAGTCTCCTGCTCCTCATCCTCATCGTCCCTGTCATCATCCTTGTACAAATCGTTTTCCAGATCCTGATAATCATCAATCTTCACATTGATTTTAACCAGATATATCGCATCAGGCACTTCGAGTGACACTGCATAGAAGAAATCCCCGCTCGGCTTGTCAACTCTGAAAATGTCCCCCATATAATCGGCATAACCGTGAGGATACTTTTCCTTGAAGGCATCCAGCAATTCCTGGGACATATTGTCATAGCTTATGACGGCTCTTTTCTTGTTTGTATGTTCAGCCATATATGTGATTCTGTTTTGTATTGCAATTATATGCCGTTTTTTTTATACAAGCAAAAAAAATCACCGTTTTTTGAAGAAAAAGGATTTCTGCAACTGTTTTTTGTGAATATCACGTTCCACAAAGACCCTTTCCCCCGTACAGGGATTGACTCCCGTGTGAAACATCTGTGTAGAGATGCTCATAGGTGTCGGAGTGAAATCCTGCACCTGGTCCATATACAGGCCATGCAGAGCGGCTTTCCTGGAGAGAGCCTCCATATCCTTGAGAGTACATCCGGGATGTGACGAGATGAAATACGGAACAAGCTGATATTTGAGATTGTTACTGCGCACGAGTTTGTCAAACTCAACCCTCAGCCTCTCAAAAAGTTTGAAGCTTGGCTTTGCCATCGCTTCCAGCACGTGGTCTTCCGTATGTTCGGGGGCAACCTTGAGCCTGCCGGACGTGTGGCGCAGCACAAGTTGTTCGAAATATCTCCTGCCCGCATCGTCAAGGAACCCGTTCTGGTCGAGGAAAAGGTCATATCTTATGCCGCTTCCGATATAGACGTGCTTCACGCCGGGAATCGAAAGAACCTTTTCATAAAGCTGCAGGAGCGGTGTATGGTCGTGGTTCAGATTACCGCACACCGATGGGAAGAGACAGGAGTTCCGCCTGCATTTCGCGCATAGCTCAGTGTTTTTTCCTCCCATCATATACATATTGGCTGTCGGAGCCCCGAGATCCGTGATGACGCCCTTGAATTCAGGATGCTCCGTCAACCTCTTCACCTCCCTGAGGACTGACTCTTCGCTTCTTGACTGAATGACTTTTCCCTGATGGGCGGTGATTGCACAGAAATTGCATCCTCCGAAACAGCCGCGATGGGTTGTAATCGAGAACTTGATCATATCATAGGCAGGGATTCTCCTACCCTTGTATCTGGGATGCGGCAATTTCGTATATGGAAGATCATATATCCAGTCCATCTGATCCCGGCTTAACGGGTCGGCAGTTATCGTCTTTCCGGAAACGTGCACCAGACTTTCCAGGTCCCCGGCAACTTTCAGGGTCACCTTTCTGCCATATCTCCTCCCGAATTTGTCAGCGAGGTACAATATGGGAAGTTCACCCATTCCGCAGACGAGATAATCGGCTCCCGATTCATCCAGAATCGAAGGTCTCACGCTGTCGGACCAATAATCGTAATGGGAATCACGTCTTAGAGAGGCCTCTATGCCTCCTATCACTACTGGCACGTCAGGGTACAACTCCTTGAGAATTTTCGTATAGACGGTCACAGCTCTGTCCGGACGGGCGCCGGAACGTCCTTCCGGCGTATATGCATCATCGCTCCTGAGTCTCTTTGCCGCGGTGTAATGATTCACCATCGAATCCATCGCACCTGCCGTAACCCCGAAGAAGAGACGCGGCGCCCCGAGTTTCCTGAAATCGCGGAGGTCGTCCCGCCAGTTCGGCTGCGGGATGACGGCAACCCTGTAACCTGCGTCTTCAAGTACTCTTGCCAGTATCGCAACCCCGAAGGAAGGATGATCGACGTATGCATCACCGCTGAGGAGAATCACGTCAATGTAATTCCATCCCAAAGCGTCGACCTCTTTCCTTGAAGTCGGTATCCGGCACCACTGCATAATTACATCCTGTCAGGAAGTTCAATCCCAAGAATATTCATTGCGTGTCTCAACGTACGGGCAACCGTCTCCGACAGGACAAGCCTCTGGCTGCGGACCGCGGCGTCTTCCTCTCGAATTATCTGAGTATCGTGATAATATTGGTTGAACTCTTTGGCGAGGTCATATGCAAAATTGGCTATTAGAGCGGGAGAATGCGCGGCTCCGGCTTCCCTGACTTTTTCAGGGTATGAGGCAAGCAATGCTATGACGGACTCCTCCTTGGGAAGAAGTTCCGCCTTGCCGGCCACCTTTTCCAGCCCCTCCGCCTTGCGGAGGATCGATTGGATGCGGGCGTGCGTGTACTGGATGAACGGACCGGTGTTGCCGTTGAAATCGATGGATTCCTTGGGGTCGAAAAGCATCGTCTTCTTCGGGTCAACCTTGAGGATGAAATATTTCATCGCACCCATCGACAGCATTCTGAAGAGAGAGTCCTGTTCGGATTCGCTCATTCCATCCAACTTGCCGAGCTCGAGAGAAGTTTCCTTTGCCGTATTGTACATCTTCACGACAAGATCGTCGGCATCCACTACGGTACCTTCACGGGACTTCATCTTTCCTTCAGGAAGTTCAACCATTCCGTATGACATATGGTAGATGGAGTCCGCCCAGCCGAAACCGAGTTTGCCCAGAATCAACTTGAGCACTTGAAAATGATAGTTCTGTTCGTTGCCCACCACATATATCATCTCATCGAGATTATACTCTTCAAAACGTTGACGGGCCGTTCCCAGGTCCTGTGTCATATAGACGGAGGTGCCGTCACCACGGAGAAGAAGTTTCCGGTCAAGGCCGTCCCCCGTAAGGTCACACCATACGGAACCGTCCTCCGCCCTGAAAAATATACCGCGTGAAAGGCCGTCCTCCACGAGCGCCTTTCCACCCTTGTAGGTCTGTGATTCATAGTATGTGCGGTCGAACGATATGCCCAGACTCCGGTAAGTCCTGTCGAATCCGTCATAAACCCAGCCGTTCATCGTGCGCCACAGTTCCACGACTTCGGGGTCTCCCTGCTCCCACTTGACAAGCATAGCCTGAGCCTCCTTGAGAATCGGAGCGTTTTTCTCCGCATCATCCTCGCTCATTCCACCTGCGACAAGTTCCTTCACCTCGGCTTTGAACAGATCGTTGAATTTGACATAGAAATCACCGACAAGATGATCCCCCTTCATACCGGAGCTCTCCGGAGTAATGCCGTTTCCGCACTTGAGCCAGGCAAGCATCGACTTGCAGATATGGATACCGCGGTCATTGACAAGATTGACTCTCATCACATTGTGGCCGCAGGCCTTCAGAAGCTGGCTTATGGACCAGCCGAGCAGATTGTTCCTGATATGTCCGAGATGGAGAGGCTTATTGGTATTGGGGCTTGAGAACTCCACCATCACCGTTTTTCCGGTTGGCGGCAACTGGCCGTATTCCGGATTGGAAGCTAAGGCGGAAAGAACTTCAGCCCAATATGAACCGGAAAGTTTGATGTTGAGGAATCCCTTGACTATGTTATAACTCTCTATCTGAGCAACGTTGTCCTTGAGCCAGAGACCAATCTCCTGAGCTGTCGCTTCCGGAGCCTTTCGGCTGGTTTTAAGAAGAGGGAACACAACCAGGGTCACATCACCCTCGAATTCCTTTCTGGTAGGTTGTACCTGTATCAGACCCGGACCGGGCTCTGTTCCATAAAGTGCCTTGACTGCCGATGCGGCGGAAGAGGCGATAAAATCGATATGATTCATTATCCGAGATATCCTTTGAGGAGTTTGCTTCTGGCACTGTGGCGGAGACGGCGGATAGCCTTTTCCTTGATCTGGCGGACTCTTTCGCGTGTGAGGCCGAACTTCTCCCCTATCTCCTCCAGGGTCATCTCCTGACATCCGATGCCGAAGAAATATTTGACAATATCACGCTCCCTTTCGGTAAGAGTGGAGAGTGCGCGATCAATTTCAGTATTGAGGGATTCATTCACCAGTCCCTTGTCGGCAATCGGTGAATCGTTGTTCACCAGTACGTCGAGAAGGCTGTTGTCCTCACCCTCGTTGAACGGAGCATCCACCGAGACGTGTCTGCCTGATACCCTGAGAGTATCCGCAATCTTCTCGCGGGGGATTTCCAGCATCTCGGCAAGTTCATCCGGAGAAGGCATACGCTCATTCTCCTGCTCGAATTTCGAGAGTGCCTTGTTTATCTTGTTGAGAGAACCGACCTGATTCAAAGGCAGACGGACAATCCTGCTCTGCTCTGCAAGAGCCTGGAGGATTGACTGCCGGATCCACCATACCGCATAGGAAATGAACTTGAAGCCTCGTGTTTCATCGAATTTCTCAGCAGCCTTGATCAATCCCAGATTGCCCTCATTGATAAGGTCAGGCAGACTGATGCCTTGGTTTTGATACTGCTTTGCAACGGAAACCACGAAACGGAGATTTGCCCTTGTAAGTTTCTCCAATGCCTCCTGATCCCCTTTCTTGATTCTCTGGGCAAGTTCAACCTCCTCTTCAACCGAAATCAGTTCTTCCCTGCCGATCTCCTGCAGATATTTGTCAAGGGATGCGCTTTCACGGTTGGTGATTGACTTTGTAATCTTGAGTTGTCTCATATTTGATACTGATAAAAAAAACTGATGATGATAAAAAATCAACATCAGTTATACGAATTCCAAAACAAAATGTTTCAAAAATCCAATGATTTTTACAAAGTGACTATCAGTTCCTTTTTCTTTCCGTCACGGACAATGGTAAATACCGCCTGCTCGCCCGGACGGAGCCGGCTCATCTGTTCCTGAAGAGTCGCCGTACCGACAATTTTGTTGAGATTTATTTCCACAATCACGTCACCCTCTCTGATGCCTGAACGCTCCGCCACGCTTCCACCCTGAACAGTTGTCACATAGACTCCTTCAACAATGTCCAGACCGGTTTTCCTTGCCAGTTCGGAAGTGACTCCTGTAACCGTAACACCCAGCATCGCTCTCTGAACCTGGCCGTATTCCCGGAAATCATCAGTGATTTTCTTTACGATATTGACAGGAACTGCAAACGAATAACCAGCGTATGAACCTGTCAGTGAAATTATTGAAGTATTTATTCCGACAAGTTCTCCCAATGCGTTGACAAGAGCGCCTCCGCTGTTGCCCGGATTTACGGCAGCATCCGTCTGGATAAATGATTCCACCCTGTATTGCCCGTCATAGTTGGGAAGTGAACGGCCTTTGGCGCTGACAATCCCGGCGGTGATTGTGGAGCGCAGATCGTAAGGACTTCCTATCGCCAGCACCCATTCTCCCAGCCTGAGATCATCCGAATTTCCGAGCGTGATGGCCTGAAGTCCGTCAGCTTCAATCTTTAGAAGCGCTATGTCTGTCGCAGGATCGGTCCCGACAAGAGTTGCCGGATATACCTTGTTATTCTCAAGCGTCACTTCGATGAGGTCGGCCCCTGCGATGACGTGATTGTTCGTGACAATATAGCCGTCGGAATCAATGATTACACCGGATCCGAGTCCCACCTGATCCTGAGGAATCTGTGCAAAGCCGAAAAGCATATCGAAGAATGAGTTTGGATTCTGAATCCTGGCTTTCTGGACCACTTTGACATAAACCACGGAGCCTACAGAACTTTCGGCGGCATCGGCCAGATTCGGGGTATCTGATGAAAACGGCCTGTGTGAATTCGTCTGTCTCCGGGATGACTCAACTTTTTCGGCCGGTAAAGTGCCTGATTGCAAAGCCGATCTCTCGATTGCAATTTCCGCCGCATAATATCCCACGGCGGCTGAGGCCGCGATGCAGATTATGAAATAGATTATCTTTCTCATTGTTTTCAGAATTTGAGAATTGTTGCAGCAATGATTTTTCAAAATATGTGCCACACATATTTTTTCGGGAATGGGATAATTTCACTATATTTGTTGAGATAAAACATAACGGAAATATGAAATTCTCAGTATCAAGTTCAGAATTGTTGGGCGGGCTGATGTCCGTGTCGAAGGTAATAGCACCAAAACCGACTAAAGCCATTCTTGAAAACTATCTTTTTGAATTGAATGACAGCACCTTGACCGTAACTGCATCAGACGGCGAAACGACTTTGAGGACAAATGTCCCGATTGCGCGGGTCGAGAGGACAGGCTCCACGGCCGTGCCGGCAAAACTCCTGACAGATTCCCTGAAGGAATTTCCGGACCAACCGCTTGTTTTCTCAATAGAAGAGGGCTCGTCAACAATGGATATCACCTGGTCGAGCGGAGCGTCAAAACTGCCCTGCTACGATGCTGCCGATTATCCGCAGATACCTGCAATTGAAGAGTCCGCCCGAAATGTCGTAATCGATGCGGCGACATTGCTCAACGGCATCAACAACACCATATATGCCACGGCCGAGGAAGAACTCCGCCCTGTGATGAACGGAATCTATTTTGATATGGACTCCTCATCCGCCACGCTTGTGGCGTCGGATGCCCACAAATTGGTATGTTACACATTCTCAAGCATACAGGCTCCAGGCCCGATGAATTTTATTCTGCACAAGAAACCCGCCGCAATACTCAGGGGCCTCCTGTCCAAATATGAAGAGAACGTATCCATACGTTTCGACAACAAGAACGCATATTTCACTTTCGGGGAAAACATTCTGGTATGCAGGCTCATCGAAGGCAATTATCCGGCATACCGCACGGTTCTTCCCAAGAACAACAGCAACAAGCTGACAATCGGCAGAAGCGAACTTCTCGGGGTCGTCAAACGTATTGCCGTCTGCTCGAATCAGGTTGCCAATCAGGTCAAGTTCAGACTATCATACAACGAAATCAACATTTCCGCACAGGATTTGAGTTTTTCCATGTCAGCATACGAGACACTCGCCTGCCAATATGACGGTGACGAGATGGAAATAGGTTTCAAATCGGCTTTCCTGCTCGAGATTCTCAGCAATCTCCCCTACAGGAATATATGTATGGAACTTGCCGATCCCGCACGCGCCGCACTGATAGTTTCTGCAGACGAACCGGATTCCGATGAAGAAATCAAAGCTCTGCTGATGCCCGTTATGATAAATGCATAAACAGCCCGGATATGCAACTGTCTCTGAGAAATCCATTGATATTCTTTGACATCGAGAGTACGGGGCTGAACGTTGCTTCGGACAGGATTGTCGAGATTTCAATGGTCAAGGTCTCCCCTGCCGGAGCCGGAGAGCCGAATAAGGTTGAGGTGAAAACAAGGAGAGTGAACCCGACCGTTCCGATATCTCCGGCGGCCCAGGCCGTTCACGGAATCAGTGACGAGGATGTCGCCCACGAACCGACATTCCGTCAGATTGCCAAATCCCTTGCGGAATGGATGGAAGGATGCGACATAGCCGGTTTCAACTCCCTGAAATTCGACATACCGATGCTGGCCGAGGAATTTTTGAGAGCAGGTGTGGATTTCGACTTCAGAAAGAGGAAACTCGTGGATGTCCAGAATATATTCCATAAAAAGGAACAGAGAACCCTGAAGGCCGCATATATGTTCTACTGCGGCAAGGATCTCGAGAAAGCCCATTCCGCCGAGGCTGACACTATGGCTACATACGAAGTGCTTGAGGCGCAGTTGGACAAATACGGGTCCGATGCCGTTGACCCTCTTCAGAATGACGTATCATATATGGCCGGGTATTCCTGCCAGACCAAATTCGTGGACTACGCGGGAAGAATTGTCCGCGACGAGCATGGTGAGCCGATATTCAATTTCGGCAAGCACAAGGGAAAACGCGTCGTCGACGTGCTTCATTCCGAACCGTCCTATTATGACTGGATGGAAAACGGGGATTTCGCCTTGGACACGAAGCAGGTTCTGACAAAAATCAAATTGGGACTCCTGTAATGAACCTGATTGTCCTCCGAAGCGACGGCAGCTGGTATACCAGACCCGATTCGACTCTGTGCCGTGTAAAGGAGGATTTCTATCTTCCGGAAGGATTCTCCGGAATTGAGATTCACAAGTGCAGATACCTCAAGTTGCTCAAAGCCGGCAAGGCCATACAGCCCCGGTTTGCCGGAAGATATTTCGCTCCTCTGTGCGAAGGGTATCTGTATTATGGGATAAGTAATGCCGGGAATCCCGTTCCATACATTGACAGGACAACGATTCTGATGGAAGAAACCCCGACCGGCCAGCCCGATTCTGCGACAATCTCCCGGATATGCGGTATATCTTCGGTAATGACTTTCCGAAGAGGTGACCTGGTAATTATCGAAGACCCTGAGAGTGCACTGCTCAAATCCGGGGAAACGTTCGGCTACGTTGACATAAGATAATCGGCGGCCGATATTCCGGCCAGAGCGCCTGTAGAGAAAGCTACCTGAAGATTGTATCCCCCTGTATCGCCATCCAGATCAAGCACTTCACCTGCGAAGAACAGGCCCGGATGGACGAGAGATCCCATCGTTTTGGGATTGATTTCCTTCAATGAGACGCCTCCGGCAGTGACGACCGCCCTCTCATAGCCCTTACAGGATATTATGAGGAACCTCCAATCCTTCAATGCATCAGGAATCATATTGATGTCCAGTCCTTTATGTGCCTCCATAAAAGGCTGCACAAGTTCTGCGGGAAGCAGTCTTCTCAAAAGTTTCGGAACGGAGCTGAGAGAGGCGTCATTTTCAATCTCCCTTGCTATCCTGGCATTTATCTGCTGCTGAGAAAGCGCCGGTTTCAAGTCGAGTGAAAGTGTCACCTTCTGACCGTTTTCCAGCGCCCACACGGCCCTTCTGCTCACTCTGAATCCGAGAGCCCCTTCAATGCCGTCGTTTGTAAAGGACATCTCCCCTTCTTCTCTCTGAACAAGGTCCCTGCCGACATACAGAGTCAAGGCAACGTTCTTCAAATGGACAGTCCCCGGACATCTGTAATCGGATGGCATCAACGCCGTCAAGGAGGGAAAGACTCTGGCCACGGTATGGCCGAAAGAACGGGCTATATCATATCCGTCGCCCGTTGAACCAGTTACGGGATATGACCTGCCTCCCGTGGCAACTACCAATGCACCATAAGAGAGCGAAGGATTCCATACGGTATTGTAGAGGATTTTCACGCCTGATTCTCTTACCTTCCTTTCCAGAGCTTGGGCAACGTCGGAAGCCTTCATCGAGACAGGGAACAATCTCCGGCCCTGCTCCTCCGTCACGGGAACTCCCGACTCCTCGAAGAAAGACCTGACATCTTCATTGGAGAAACATTTGAAGGCCGGCTTGAAAAATTTTGAATCAGGATGGATGTGTCTCGAAAATTCATTCCAAGACCTCATATTGGTTATGTTGCACCGGCCCTTGCCTGTAAGATATATTTTGCGCCCCAGGCGGTCATTTTTCTCCAGTAGGGTGACACGGCTGCCGTCCCCTATCCTTCCGGCCGCAAAAATGGCGGCCATCATCCCGGCGGCACCGCCTCCGACTATTACAAGGTCTGACATTGTTCTGATGAGGAAAGTCTGTCAAGGACAAGAACAATCAACTTGTCCACGAGAGATTTGTAATCGGTATTCATACTTTTGTGATAGCGGTTTGCCAGAACGCAGCATACCGTTCCGGCCTCGTGCCCGAGGTGGCGGGCCAAAGCAGCTATGGCGGAACCCTCCATCTCAAAATTGAGGATTCTCATCCCCTCATATCTGAAACTCTCTATTTTTTCAAGCATATCGGGCAGTGCAAGCGGAACCCTGACAGAACGTCCCTGAGGCCCGTAAAATCCGGGGGCGGAGATTGTCATTCCGGAAATGGTGCAATCTTCAAAAAGAGAGGCAAGGCGGTCTCCTGATTTTGCAACGTATGGCATCGGCTGGCAAGAGGTTCTGTGAATATGGTCGGCAAAGGCCCCGGCAATTTCAGGCTCCAGAACACCCTCCCTGCTGCCGTACCAGCCGAGAAGGCCGTCCGTGCCTATTGAATATCGGGAAAAGACATAGGAACCGATAGGAACGTCACCCTGAACGGCCCCGCAGGTTCCAAGCCTCAGAATGGTGAGCCTTCTGTGTTCCGGTTTCACCTCCCGCGTCTTGAAATCTATGTTCGCAAGGGCATCCAACTCGTTCATCACGATATCGATGTTGCCTATGCCTATTCCGGTGGAAAGACAGGTTATTCTGACACCTCTGTAATTCCCCGTAAAGGAGACGAATTCCCTGTTGGAGGTCTCGCTCTCAATATCCGTGAAATACTTCTTCATCATTCCGACACGATCCCTGTCCCCGACAAGTATCACGGTATCGGCCAGATGATCCGGTTTCATATGAAGGTGGAAAACCGAACCATCGCCATTTATTATCAATTCTGATTCAGCAACAGCCATAATGTCAATATTATCTGTAAATTACACCACTTCCCGTCATCTCGCCGTCCGGTGCGTACCAGGCCGCGAACTGTCCGGGCGTTATACCCCTCTGCGGCTCATCGAAGAGGATATACATCCCGTCTTCTTTTCTGAAGAGGTCAGCCTGCTGCAAAGGTTGGCGGTACCTTATCCTTACACGGCATCTGAGCGAACCTCCTACCGGCAGCTCGAGATCCGGCCTTATCCAATGTATTTCCCGGGGAAGGATTTTCAGCGCACGCCTGTAAAGGCCCGGATGGCTCTGGCCTTCACCCACATAAATGACGTTCTTTTCCGTATCGTTCGCTATTATGAACAGTGGTTCAGCGTGACCGCCTATGTTCAATCCCTTTCTCTGTCCTATCGTATAATACTGAACCCCTATATGCTTTCCGACAACCTTGCCGTCCGAAGGGGTATATACAACAGGTTCGGCCATCTTCTCCAATGAATCCGCTTCAACGATATCCCTGTAATATTCACGGGGTATCTCCACAACGTCCCCTTCAACAGGTTTGAGTTTCTGTTGAAGGAAAACGGGAAGGTCAACCTTTCCGACAAAACATATCCCCTGGGAGTCTTTCTTGTCTGCAGAAGGGAGCCCGGCTTCACGTGCAATCCGGCGGACTTCCGGCTTACAGATGCCGCCTATGGGGAAAAGGGCTTTTTCCAATTGAGACTGCGACAGCTGGCACAGAAAATAACTCTGATCCTTGTTTTGGTCCGAGCCTTCCAGGATGCGGTAGAGAGTCTTTCCCTCCGCGTCAGTGAATGATTCCTTCCTGCAGTAATGTCCGGTCGCAACAAAATCCGCCCCAAGTCTCTGAGCCTCAGCCAGAAATGCATCAAATTTGATTTCGCGGTTGCACAGCACGTCAGGATTCGGGGTTCTTCCCTTCGCATATTCGCTGAACATATAGTCCACCACCCGCTTGCGATAGACATCGCTCAAATCGACGAAATGGAAGGGTATGCCCACTTTCTTCGCCACCATTTCAGCGACTGAGCGATCCTCTTCCCACTCGCATTCACCGTGCAGCGTCCCCTCGGTATCGTGCCAGTTCTGCATGAACAGCGCAAATACGTCATATCCCTGCTGTTTCAGAAGATATGCCGCAACACTTGAATCGACTCCGCCGGACAAACCTATGCAGATTCTTTTACTCATAACGCGAAATTAAAAAATATCTTCGAAAATCTGAAAAAGTTACTATCTTTGCACTGGGGTAAGTCATATACGACCAGCTCCCACTGAACTCCCCCAGGGTCGGAAGGCAGCAAGGGTAAGTGGTTGTAGCGGTGCGATATATCAAGCTTACCCTT
>JAGHVE010000101.1 GCA_018064445.1 Candidatus Cacconaster equifaecalis | reverse complement strand
ATCTTCACGGCACTGACCTTGCTCGCTGCAGTTATGACGGGGCTGGCGCAGAACCCCTATATGCCTATGTGGGAGCACATTCCCGATGGGGAACCCTATGTCTTCGAAGACCCGGACAAGCCCGGAGAGTACAGGGTTTATGTTTATGGCTCCCACGATTCCCTCATAAAATATTATTGCGGGCGGGAGCAGGTGGTATGGTCAGCCCCGGTGAATGATTTGAGCAACTGGAGATATGATGGAGTGATTTTCGAGAACAGATGCGACCGTGACGGCAACCTTCTGAATGCAGATGGAGTTGGAGATGTCCTCTATGCTCCGGACGTGACCGTCCGTACTGAAAAAGGCGTCAAGGTCTATTATCTCTACCCGAATGTGCAGTCCGACGAACGTTCCACTCTGGTTGCCCGCAGTCTGCGCCCCGACGGACCCTTCGAGGTATGCAACTGGGACCCGGAGAATCCCCGCAGAACTGTCGGAACACTCGGGTTCGACCCTGCGGTCTTTGTGGACGATGACGGGAGGGTATATGGTTACTGGGGATTCGGAGAATCCTATGGCGCAGAGTTGGATCCCAATACGATGGCTACCGTCAAGCCAGGATGCGAAGCAGTTCACAATCTGATTTCCGGGCTGGACAAGGAAGGCATCTTCCAGTTCTTCGAAGCCTCCTCCATACGCAAAATCAAAGACAAGTATATCCTGATTTACAGCAGAATGAGTCCTCAGGCCGAATCCGGAATCGACAAGAGCAACTATAATCTTTCATACGCATATTCCGACAACCCTCTCGGGCCTTTCACATACGGAGGAATCGTGATAGATGCCCGTGGCAGGGACGTGGATGAAAGCGGAAAACCTGTCGCAACAGCCTGCCCCTTCGGCAACACCCACGGCGGCATAGTGGAAATCGGCGGGCAATGGTGGGTGTTCTACCACCGCCAGACCGGCACTGACCAGTACTCCCGCCAAGCTATGGTCGCATCCATCACCATCGATGTCGAAGAAGGTCCCGGAGGAAAGGTTCACATCGCCGAAGGCGAGGTCACTTCCGAGGGTTTCCGTACGGAAGGTCTTGACCCTCTGGCAAAATCTGCCGCAGGCTGGGCCTGCTATTTCGTAAACCCTGACGGAGCCACGGAATCCTTCCCGAATTTCTTCTTCAGCGGCTCCTACGTCAAAGCCTCCAGAACTTCTGACCAAAGCCCGTGGTTCGGCCCATACAACTTGAAACAGCCTCTCTGCCCCGTGGTCAACAATACCTCAGGTTCGGTTGTAGGCTTCAAATACTACAATTTTGACAGGATAGCAAATCTCAAAAACATAAAACTGAAAGCTCATTTCAAGCCGGAAGGCGTAGAAGGGACAGTCCGTGTCCTTGTTGGAGGCCCGAGTGAGAGACGCGGAGGCATCCTCATCGGAGAATTCCGTATCAGCGCCTCCGATCCGAAGCAACTGTCGGAATACATCACCCCCGTCTCCAGCCTTGATGGAATCAAAGGAAAGAAGCCCCTCTTTTTCGTCTTTGAATCCAAATCCAAAGGCGTCTCCATCTGCGAATTCCTCGACTTTCAGTTTGTGGCCTATCCCTAAACAGCTTCTAAACCGTGTCATCACATCGTCGGGATCGAAATCGGCCTTTTGCCAGCCATTCGCGGCAAAATTCTGCCCCACGGGATTGAAAACCGCCCTTCACCATCCCGCCGGGTTGCGACTATTGTTTTGTAAACGTCATGGATCCTCCGTCGCCGGAACTTCCGATGAACTTGGTGGGGCTCAACCAGTTTATATTCAAAACTTCAATTTCTCCTTTATAATTCAATGTCAAGGTAGTCTTTGAGAAAGTATATTTGAATGATTCCTCCTCCTCGGCTTTACCCTGACTGTATAAGGTCGCCTTTCCTTCTCCATTCGAAG
>JAGHVE010000012.1 GCA_018064445.1 Candidatus Cacconaster equifaecalis | reverse complement strand
GTCTGAAAAATATTACCTTTATGACTAGAAAACAATATGGAAATGGATAATAACAGAGTTTTGGTGACCGGCGGTATGGGTTATATCGGGTCACATACGGTAGTTGAATTGCAGGAAGCGGGATATGAGGTTCTTATCGTGGACAATCTGTCCAATTCCGAGGCTTCCGTCAAGGATGGCATCGAGGCCATAACGGGGAAGAAGGTGGAATTCGAGCAGGTGGACTGCTGCGATTATGATGCATTGGACAGGGTCTTCGAGCGTTTCGCTCCCCAGTCTGTAATTCATTTCGCGGCCAGCAAGGCAGTGGGAGAGTCCGTGCAGCAGCCGCTTATGTATTACAGGAACAATCTCAACTCCCTGGTCAACATCCTTACCGCAATGCGAAAACACGGAGCGGAAAACATAGTGTTCTCGTCATCCTGCACAGTCTATGGACAGGCCGAAAAACTGCCTGTGACAGAGGATACGCCCCGCAGGGAGGCCACGTCACCTTACGGCAACACCAAGCATATCTGTGAAGACATTCTCCGCGACAGCGTGGTTGCCTATGACGACTTCAAAGTGATAGCGCTGCGTTATTTCAACCCCATCGGGGCTCATCCCTCCGCTCTGATAGGCGAACTGCCCCGCGGCGTGCCCAACAACCTCATTCCGTTCGTCACCCAGACAGCGGCCGGAATCAGGGAACAGCTCAGCGTCTTCGGGGATGATTACAACACTCCTGACGGCAGTTGCATACGCGACTACATCAATGTCGTCGACCTTGCAAAGGCCCATATCGCCGCTCTCGGAAGAATGCGACGGGGAAAGATGAAAGACTCCTTCGAAGTGTTCAACGTGGGTACCGGCAACGGGGTTTCCACCCTCGAGATTGTGAAGACTTTCGAGAAGGTCAACGGCCTGAAACTCAATTACAGGATAGTTGGGCGTCGCGCCGGTGACATAGAAGCCGTTTGGGCTGACCCTTCATACGCCAACAACGAACTGGGATGGAAGGCCGAGGCTACTCTCGAAGATACTCTCCGCTCAGCATGGAACTGGCAGAAACATCTGAATAATAAATAATTACTGATATGGAACAGAAAACTAAACTGCCCGAGAACGCTTATCGCGAATTGAAGCCGGGCGAAAAATATGAGCCGTTGCTCGGCCCTGATAAAAATTATCCCGAGGTGACGGCGTGGTCCGTTTCCCTCGGTCTTGTGATGACCGTCATCTTTTCCGCTGCCGCAGCCTATCTGGGACTTAAGGTGGGACAGGTTTTCGAAGCCGCGATTCCGATTGCAATCCTTGCCGTGGGCTTTTCCAGCGTGTTCAAGAAAAAGGGTGCTTTGGGACAGAACGTGATTATCCAGTCCATCGGGGCCTGTTCCGGGGTTGTGGTGGCCGGAGCCGTGTTCACCCTTCCTGCCATTTATATTCTCGGACTTGACGTGAACTTCGTCCAGATGTTTCTCAGTTCGTTGCTGGGAGGTGTCCTTGGAATACTGTTCCTGATTCCCTTCAGAAAGTATTTCGTAAAGGAACAGCACGGAAAATATCCCTTCCCCGAGGCAACCGCCACCACACAGGTACTGGTCAGCGGTGAAAGCGGGGGAAGCAGTTTCAAGACTCTGCTCGTGGCTGGTCTTATCGGAGGTATATATGATTTTGTAATAGCGACGTTCGGTGCCTGGGCGGAGACTCTTACAACCACCGTCACCCACGTGGGACAGGTTGTGGCCGACAAGGCGAAGGTCGTCCTGAAGATAAACACGGGAGCGGCAGTCCTCGGCTTGGGATACATTGTGGGCCTCAAATATGCCTTCATCATCTGTTGCGGTTCCCTGCTTGTCTGGCTCGTGATAATCCCTCTGATGGGGGCGTTCTGCGGAGGTCTTGACATTATGGGTATGAGTTTCTCCGACGTGATGGGCCAGATGTCCGCGGATGAGATTTTCAAGACATACGCACGCCAGATAGGTATCGGAGGTATTGCAACGGCCGGCATCATCGGCATTGTCAAATCTTTCGGAGTCATCAAATCCGCCGTCAAACTTGCCGGCAGCGAGTTGGGCAGGAAAGGCGGCAATGCTGCCGAAGAGTCAGTCGAGCGCACTCAGCGTGACATCCCGATGAAGAGTGTCGTCTTCGGAGTGATAATCGCACTTCTGGCAGTCTTCGCATTCTTCGCCTTCGGAGGTGTTGTGAACAATATCTGGCAGGCTCTGGTAGGCCTTCTGATAGTGACGGTGATTGCCTTCCTCTTCACGACCGTCGCCGCCAATGCGATTGCGATTGTCGGTACAAACCCCGTCAGCGGTATGACTATTATGACACTCATCATCACCGCACTCGTCCTTGTGGCCTGCGGCCTGAGCGGCAATGCCGGAATGGTGGCGGCCCTTCTGATAGGTGGAGTCGTCTGCACCGCTCTTTCAACGGCGGGAGGGTTCATCACCGACCTGAAGATAGGTTACTGGATCGGGACAACCCCCGCAAAGCAGGAAACCTGGAAATTCCTGGGTGTGCTGGTTGCCGCTGCGACTGTGGCCGGAGTTGTCATAATATTGGACAAGACATACGGGTTTGCCGGTGACAACGCTCTTGT
>JAGHVE010000020.1 GCA_018064445.1 Candidatus Cacconaster equifaecalis | reverse complement strand
TCGTTCGGATGGAGCGACGTGGGGACCTGGGGTACAATCTATGAACACTCGCCCAACAGGGATAAACTCGGGAATATCATCAAGTGCAGCAACTCGATGATTGACGAGGTCAAGGGTTCCATCATCCGGGAAGAGAATCCGGACAAACTCGTGGTAGTCCGCGGTCTTGACAACTATGTCGTCATAGACGTCAATGACGTTCTTCTGGTCTGTCCCCGTTCTGACAAGGCTATCAAGGATATTGTCACGGACCTCGCGATGAAAGATAAAGCTGACAGATATCAGTAATTTTTGCTACTTTTGCGCACCAATTCAGATAAGAAAGATGATTTCCAACGAAAAAATAGAAGAACTGACGAAATCGCTGGCTGAACTCAAGGCCGCCAGGGAACAGGAGATAGAAGAACTACGCATCAAATGGCTTGGAAAGAAAGGTGAGATAACCCAACTTTTCGAAGAGTTCCGCAGTGTCTCCCCTGATCAGAAGAAAGAGTTCGGACAGAAGTTGAATGCTTTGAAAAATGCTGCTCTGGCCCGCATCGAGGAGATGAAGGAATCGCTGAATGCGATTGCCGGCTCTTCCGCAGCCTCCTTCGACTTGACAAAACCGGGTGACCTGATGGATCTGGGAGCCCGTCACCCCATTTCAATCACGCGGGAGGAAATCATCTCCATCTTCAGAAAATTCGGATATTCCGTTGCGGAAGGTCCCGAAATCGAGGATGACTGGCACGTGTTCGGGGCACTGAACTTCCCTCCCGAGCATCCCGCCCGCGATATGCAGGACACCTTCTTCGTCGCTCCCGAGGGGGACAACCCCATATTGCTGAGGACACACACCTCTTCCGTACAGGTGCGGACTATGGAAAAGTCCGAACTCCCCATCAGGGTCATCTGCCCCGGCCGCGTATTCCGCAATGAGGCCATTTCCGCAAGGGCTCACTGCATATTCCATCAGGTCGAAGGTCTTTATATCGACAAGAATGTCTCCTTCGCCGACTTGAAACAGGCCATCCTGCTGTTTGCCAGGGAGATGTTCGGCCCGGACACCCAAATCAGAATGAGGCCGTCATATTTCCCCTTCACCGAACCTTCCGCCGAAGTTGACGTAAGTTGCAACATCTGCCACGGCAAGGGCTGCAACATCTGCAAGGGAACCGGCTGGCTTGAAATTCTCGGATGCGGTATGGTAGACCCCAACGTCCTGAAAGCCAGTGGCATCGATCCCGAAGTCTACAGCGGTTTCGCCTTCGGAATGGGAATAGAGCGTATCGCGATGCTCAAGTGGCAGGTCAAGGACCTCCGCCACTATTTCGAGAACGACATCCGCTTCCTGAAACAGTTCGAGACGGTCATCTAGTTTTTGCGCAATACGCGAGTCACTCGCGTTTTGCGCAAAGGCGGCCTTGGCGGGTGTCCCGCGCGGCGAGGCGGGATTCGAGCATCCGTAGAAGTTCCACGTTTCTGACGAGTCCCCAGGGGGTTGAATTGACGAAACGCGGCGGGACTTCCCCTGCAAACCTCTCTATCATAAGGTCAGGACGCAGCCTTTCGAGGAAATCGATGAAGAAATCGATGTATTCATCAAGAGTCCAGGTGACGAATCTTTCCGGATGGTCTCTGTATTCATCCTCCATACGGGTTCCCTTGATTATCTGAAGCTGATGGAACTTCACGCTGTCAAGCGGCAGGGAGTTGAGTTTTTCCGCCCCTTCAAGCATCATTTCAGTCGTCTCTCCCGGAAGACCGAAGATGAAATGGGCACCGGTGAGGATACCACGGGAAGTTGCTTCCTCAACGGCACGGCGTGCCTGATCGAAGGTATGACCCCTGTTTATATGTTCGAGAGTGCTGTCGTAGCAGGACTCAATGCCGAATTCAAGGAAAACCACCTTCCCTTCATCTTTCACGAGTCTTTCCAGATAATCCAGTTTCGCCGCATCGACGCAATCAGGACGCGTCCCGATTGCAAGGCCCACAACATCCGGAAATGCAAGAGCCTCCTCATATCGGGCCCTGAGCGTATCCAGAGGGGCGTATGTGTTTGAATAGGGCTGGAAATATGCAAGATACTTCGTCGCTCTGGGATATCTCTTCCGGTGGAATTCCACCCCTTCCGACAGTTGTTCCGTGATTGTCTTGTCCGGAGTGCTGTAGTTCGGATGGAAGGCATTGTTGTCGCAGAAGGTACATCCGCCTCGCGAAATGCTGCCGTCCCGGTTGGGGCAGGTGAAACCGGCATCAACTACCAGTTTCTGCAAGCGGCATCCGTATCTGGCCTTGAAAAGGTCGACAAGTTGGTTGTATCTCTTTTCCATCTTTCACCCGCAAAGTTAACAATCTTTGCACATACGCGAGTCACTCGCGTATTGCGCAACATCCGAAATAACGCTACGGAAACCCCATACCTCCTCTTACACGCCTCTGTATGCAGGAACTTGCGCGGACGCGAGTGACTCGCGTATTGCGCAAAAATGTGTATATTTGAAGGTATGAAACGTTTTGCTTTATTCATTCTGCCGGTGCTGATTTGCCCGGTTCTGGCTTTTGCCGGCGATGATTTCGCCGTAGCGGTGCAGTCTGTCGTCAATATGCGCGAACATCCTGATTATGACAAGGAGATGGGAACCCAGGTTCTGATGGGAACACTCGTCAAGGTCCTTGACCACGATGACAGGGAAGGATGGTATCTTATCGAAAGCCCAGACGGATATAAGGCCTGGTGCCACGACCACGCCGTCAAAAAGATGGATGATCGCTCACTGGCGGAATGGAACTCATCTCGTAAGGTGATTGTCACCGTGCCCTATACCTTCTTCCTTGAGAGTCCTGACAGAAATGCAGGTCACGTCTGTGACGGTTGCATCGGCTGCGTCGCCCTCTACAGCGGGCAGAGGGGACGATTCTACTGCGTCACTCTCCCTTCCGGGGCCAAGGCATACGTTCCCAAATCGGACGCGATGCCTCTGGAAAAATGGGAGGCCGCACTTCCTTCGAAAGAGGCTCTGCCTGAATCCATCATTAAAACCGCAAAAATGTTTCTGGGAGTTCCCTATCTCTGGGGAGGAACCTCCATCAAAGGTGTGGATTGCAGCGGCTTCTCCCAGCAGGTATTCTCCCTGAACGGCATTCTGCTGCCCCGCAACGCTTCCGCACAGGCGAAGGTCGGAGAGCCGGTTGACATTTCAGCCGGACTGCACAACCTGAAACCGGGAGATCTCCTCTTCTTCGGAAAGACAAGAGAAGACGGGAGCACCCGGATCAATCACGTCGCCATCTACATCGGAGGCGGAAAAATCATCCAGTCCTCCTATTGCGTCAGAATCAACAGTCTGATTGAGGGTACTCCCGACTACTACCCGCGCAAGGTTTACGCGGCCAGAAGAGTTTTCTGAAGCCTTATTTGGCCAGATCGCTCAGTTTCTTGCAAAGTTCGTCGAGGCCTGCAACAAGGTCCTTTCCGACCTGCTTGTACCAAGACTTGAGGTTTGCACCCTTTTCAGGGTGATTGACCTTCACATAGAGTTCGTCGCCAAGTTCGACTGCCTCGTTGATAAGGGCTTCCACTTTCTCGTAACCCTTCTCTTCGTGGAACATTGCGAACAACATGCAATCATCGATGAAATCGCTGATGAAGTAGTTGATATCCTTCTTGATAACTCTGAGATTCATAGTATTTGTTTTTTATCGGTTATTATTCTCTGTCTCTGCGGGGTCCGCGAGGTCCGCGATGTTCTCCCCTGTCACCTGAGGGACGGCGGGGTCCGCGATGATCTGATGAATGATGGTCACCGGCCGGACGGGGTCTGCGCTCGGGCTCGACATAACCTTCGGGCTTGGGAAGCAGGGCGCGGCGGCTCAGACGGAGTTTGCCGGTCTTTGCATCAATCTCAAGCAACTTCACGTCAACCTCGTCGCCTTCCTGAAGAATATCCTCGACCTTCTCGGTCTTTGCCCAGTCAAGTTCGGAGATATGGAGAAGACCTTCCTTGCCGGGAAGAATCTCCACGAATGCTCCGAATTCGAGGATGCTGACAACCTTTCCGTGATATACCTCACCGGCTTCAGGGACTGTTGTGATGGCCTTGATCTTGGCAAGGCAGGCATCCATTGCATCACGGTTGTCACCGAAGATATCCACTACGCCGATGGCGTTGCCCTGGTCATCCTTCTGTTCGTCGATGGTAATCACGCAGCCTGTCTCCTTCTGCATTCCCTGAATTGTCTCGCCTCCCTTGCCGATGATGGCACCGATGAATTCACCGGGAACCTGAATCTGGATGATGCGGGGAACGAAGGGTTTGTAGTCGTCACGGGGCTTGTCGATGGTCTTCATCATCTCGCCCATAATGTGCATACGTCCGCGGCGTGCCTGTTCGAGAGCCTTCTCAAGAACGTCATAGCTCAGGCCGTCAACCTTGATATCCATCTGGGTTGCAGTAATGCCGTCGGCAGTACCCGTAACCTTGAAGTCCATATCGCCGAGGTGGTCCTCGTCACCGAGGATATCGGTAAGAATGGCATATCTGTCGTTGGGATGTTCTGCATCAGTGATAAGACCCATTGCAACACCTGCCACGGGCTTCTTGATTTTCACGCCGGCATCCATAAGAGCGAGGCATCCGCCGCATACAGAAGCCATTGAGGAACTTCCGTTTGATTCGAGGATATCGCTCACCACGCGGATTGCATAGGGGTTTTCGGGAGCCATAGGAATGACCGGCTTGAGAGCGCGCATTGCAAGGTTGCCGTGACCGATTTCACGACGCCCCACACCGCGCTGGCTCTTGGCCTCGCCCGTAGCGAAGGGAGGGAAGTTGTAGTGGAGGACAAACTGCTGGTCATCCTGAATGAGGACTTCGTCCATCTCCTTCATATCCATCTTGGTACCGAGGGTGACGGTTGCCAGGGACTGGGTCTCTCCGCGGGTGAAGATTGCACTTCCGTGGGCGCAGGGGAGATAGTCAACTTCACACCAGATGGGACGTACCTGATCGCAGACGCGGCCGTCAAGACGGATACCCTCGTCAAGAATCATATTGCGCATAGCCTCTTTCTCTTCGGCGTGGTAGTAACGGCCCACGAGAGCGAGTTTCTGTGCATATTCCGCCTTCTCGTCCTCTGTCTGAGGTTCGGGGAGAGTTGCAATGAAATCTTCCTTGATTGCCTCGAAACCCTCTTCACGCTCGTGCTTGGGTTTTGAAGACTTTGCGAGTGCGTAACACTTGGGATAGCAGAAGTCGTGTACGGCAGCCTTGAGTTCTTCGTCTTCAAGGTCGTGAGGATAGTCGCGCTTGTTTACGTCCGTTCCGAGTTCGGCCATCAGTTCCTTCTGCACGCGGCAGTGTTTCTTTATCTCTTCGTGAGCGAACTTGATTGCTCCGAGCATAACGCTTTCGGAGACTTCGTTCATCTCACCCTCAACCATCATAATGTTCTCCTCGGTTGCGGCGACCATCAGTTCGAGGTCGGCATTCTTCTGCTCGGAGAAAGTGGGGTTGATGACATATTCGCCGTTGATGCGGCATACGCGAACCTCCCCGATAGGGCCTCCGAAAGGAAGGTCGCTGGTTGCAAGGGCACAGGATGCCGCCAGACCGGCAAGGGCGTCGGGCTGGATATCCTTCTCGGCGGAGATGAGGGTCACGTTGACAAACACTTCCAGATGGAAATCATCCGGCCAGAGAGGACGGATGGGCCTGTCAATCAGACGGGAGATGAGAATCTCGTAGTCGGATGACTTGCCTTCTCTCTTCATGAAGCCGCCGGGGAAACGCCCTGCGGAATAATACTTTTCTTTGTAATCTACTGTAAGGGGCATGAAATCAGTGCCTTCCTTAACTTCCTTCGCTGCACATACGGTGGCGAGGAGCATCGTGCCTCCCATCTTAACCACAGCGGAACCGTCGGCCTGCTTGGCCAGTTTGCCGGTTTCAATTTCGATTGTTCTACCATCAGCCAGTTGGATGGTCTTCTTTATTATATTCATACTCTTCTTGAAATGTCCTACAAAAAAGGCCGCAATCTTAGGCGGCCTTTCAACACTATTTCCTGTACTATCGGCGGAGGTTGAGAGCCTTCACGATAGCTCTGTATCTCTCAATGTCAGTCTCCTTCAGGTAGTCGAGCATCTTACGGCGCTTACCGATCAGACGCTGCATCGCACGCTGTGTGCCGACGTCCTTCTTGTTGGATTTGAGGTGACCTGTCAAATGAGCGATACGGTAGGAAAACAGGGCAATCTGGCTCTCGGGAGAACCAGTGTCTACGTTAGACTTCCCGTACTGCGAGAAAATCTCTTGCTTCTTGTCTGCATTCAAATATTCAGCCATTGTGCAAAAAATTAGTAATTAAACAGTTCCGCATTTGCGGTCTGCAAAGGTAACTATTATTTTTTACTCTGCAACTTTTTGTTGCTAATTTATAACTTTTGCTTAACTTTGCTGTCCCTAATTGACAAAGGGAATCGGGAAGTGGCGCAGTTGGCTAGCGCGCTGCGTTCGGGACGCAGAGGTCGGGTGTTCGAGTCACCTCTTCCCGACTATAATTAGGGGCTCCGCCCCCTACCCCGCGGCTCCCGGCTTTGCCGTATTTGCCTGCGGCAAATACACAGCCTCCGCCGGACGCCTGATGGCGTCTTGTTACATCCGCCAGCCCGGCGGGCTAAAGCCCTGCTGCTTCGGGCCGCAGGCATCAAAATGCCTGCTGTGAACACCTTCGCGACCCGATGGCGCTTTTTTTTTGCGCAACTGCTATCATCTTCGTAAAATGCTATCTTCTGATTATCAGCAATTTGACTTTTCGCAAGATGCCATCCCCGGCTTAAAATCAAGGATAGCCATCGAATCGGAAATAATGGTATCTTTGTGGATATGAGAAAATCAATATTGTGCATTTTCCTGTTTGCCGTGTGTTTTTCAGCGGGAGCAGGGAACCCGGAACTGAGGTTTGACAAGGACGGGAAGTTCAAGGTCCTGCAACTTACGGACCTCCATCTGAACGCCGGCAACGTGGAGGATGAGAAAACGACCCTGGCAAGAATCAGATATGAAGTCCGGACGGAAAAACCGGATCTGATTGCCGTAACCGGCGACGTAATATCCAACGGTGGGGTGTGCCGCTCTCTGTTCCAGCGTTTTCTGGACACACTCGACGGCCTCGGTGTCCCGTTCTGCTTCGTATTCGGCAATCACGACCAGGAACAGGATATGACCAAGGCCGAGATTTCCGAGATGGTGGTCGCCTGCAAATATTCCATTGCCACAATAGGGAAGGACGGTGTCCTTGCGGACATCAGGGTTCCCGTCAGGAACCATAAAGGGACAGATGACGGATTCGAGCTCTATTTTATGGATTCCCACACAAGCATACAGAAGGGGAGTCCGTATGAGGATATGCAGATACGTTACGAGTGGATGAGTTTCGACCAGGTTGCCTGGATACGCAATGAGTTCAGGAAAAGTGCAGACGAACACGGAAAAATCATCCCCTCCGCAGCCTTCTTCCATATTCCCCTGCCAGAATTTCTGGAGGCCTGGCAGGTCAGGACCTCCGAGCACTTCACCCATAACAACGTAACCGGAGTACGCGGAGAATACGGCGGCCACAGCCGCATCAATTCCGGAATGTTCGCCGCTATGCTTGAAGGTGGCAGCACCATAGGAGTCTTCTGCGGCCACGACCACGACAGCGACTTCATCGTGGATTATATGGGAATCGCACTGGCATACGGACGCTGCAGCGGCGACGGCAACACCTATCACCACCTCAGGCACGGTGCCAGAGTAATAGAGTTCCGTGAAGGTCAAAGGTCATTCACCACTTGGATTCTCGAGGATGACGGCACCCGTATGTACACCGAGACATTCAGCAACGGAACTTTTGCCGATTAAACAGCTTCTTATCCTACAAAGGCCAGGGAGGCGACGCTGACCTTGAAAAAAGGGGTAAGGACCTTCACGCATTCGCTTATGGTGGAGCCGGTCGTGATGGTGTCATCAACCAGCAGGATGTGACGGAACCCTCCGTCTTTCAGTTTTTCGGCCTGCACGTCGTCTATTCTGAAGGCTCCTTCCACGTTCCTGCTCTTGCCGCCTCCTGAAATTCCGCTCTGCGGCCTTGTCCATCGGCATCTTTTCAACAGTCCGGGACAGACGGGCGCTCCAAGTGCCGCGGCGATGCCAGTGGCTATGATTTGTGACTGGTTATATCCCCTGCGGAAGCGGCGCATCGGATGTAGAGGGACGGGAACCACGACATCCACCGAGCCGAAACCGGCTCCATCTTTCAGATAGAGGCCCAGAAGGTAGCCCAGGCGGTATCCGAGTTTCTTCCCTCCTTCAAATTTGATTCTGTGCATCAGATAATGATAAGGTGATTCGAGGCGGAAATGGAACAGGGCGGCCCCGTATATGACGGTGCATTTTTCCTCGAGCCTTCTTAACAGGGGGTTGTCCTCCCAATCCCAGAAATATGTCAAGGGAAGGTCCGAAAAACATTCCAGACAAAAATCCTTCTCATCCCATTCAAGGGGTCTGCCGCATACTGCACAGAACCGGGGGAAGAACAGTTCCCTCAGACCTGCCATATACTCCTCAATCTCCCGCCTCATAAACTGAAAAACAAATTCTTACTTGATGACAGGCGGACGGAACGTCCTCTGCACTTCGTGATAACTTTCAAGAGTACCTATGTCATACCGCCTGCCGGGCATTTCCATAGCATGGACAGGGGTGTGGGCCGACAGCCAGGCAATGAAACTTCCCGGAGCATCCGTCCCGCATCCGGCGGCAATACCTTCCGGAAGCAGGGCGACAGCCTCTTTCGTATAATAATAGAAAGGAGGACAGGCCCAATGGCTTTTCGGCCTTTCCGGTTTTTCCTCCATATCGGTGATACGGTCCTCTTCATTGACGCAGAGAATTCCGCATCTGTGAAGGCGCTTTTCATCCGGTTCGTGATAGCGCATCACACAGGACGTCCCTTTTTCCTGTGCGTATGAGACAAATCCTTTCAGTGAGAAATCCAGAAGGTTGTCTCCGGCGATGACAAGAAGGTCGTCGCTGACCGACACCGCATCCACGGCATATTTGATATCCACCACGGCGCCCAGACGCGTTTCGTTCGTGGAGGTCCCGTCATCGACCACGGTTATGCTCTCCGGCCTGCTTCCGGCCCATTCCCGGAAATGGGGGGCGAACTTGTGGTTGGTCACGACGATGAATCCGTCAACGACAGACGAGATGTCCTCCACCAGCCAGTCCAGAATGGGTTTTCCCTGAACTTCAAGAAGGGGCTTCGGGAAATTTTCGGTGAGAGGATAAAGCCTTGTGGCATACCCGGCGGCAAGAATCAGGCATTTCATAGAACAAGACCCTCCTCGCTGTGACAGATTGTTGACTGGTATTTTCCTTCGAGGTGGGGGAATGCCTTGAGATATTCCTCACCGACTTTGCGGAGAATTGATTCCCGGAATGCGGGGTCGATTACGGCCATACAGCATCCCTTGAATCCTGCACCGCTGAAACGGCCTCCGTAGATGCCGTCGGTGCGGGTCATTATCTCATAAAGTTCCTTGAGTTCGGGGGAACCTGTCTGATAATTTTCGATGGATGAACGTCCGCTCTCGAAGATGATTTTTCCGTATTCCTCCACATTTCCTTTCCTCCAGGCCTCGGCGCTTCTTTCAACCCTGTCCTGCTCGGAATACCAATGTTCCGCCCTCTTTGCCCAGTTCAGGGGAAGACGGTCCCGATATTCTTCATAAATGGAGACGGGAACCTGTCTGAGAGATGTTTCGGCAAATTTTCCGTATTCCATCCCGGCAAAAGCCTTCAGCGCGTATGCGGCGCTGCGGCATTCGTCGACTCTCATATTGAATTTGCTTCCGATGAGGGTCCTCTCAAGTCCGCTGAAAAAGATGGCGATTTCGTATGGTTTCATCTTCGGGGAGGTGGGAATCAGCTCGTATTCGTCGTTGAGGGTGTCCAGATGAAGGAGGTTGTTCTTTTTTGCGTAAACCTCGCAGCTCTGGTCCAGTTTTCCGCTGGAGACTCCCACATATTGGTTCTCCACCCGGACGGAAAGGGATATCATCTCCGCTGGTGTGAGACGGATTCCGTTCACCTCGCACAGAGCCTTGAGAAATACCAGCACGACGGCGGCGGAAGAGGAAAGGCCCCCTATGGGCAGGGTTCCTTCAATGACACCGCTGATTCCTTTTTCGAGGAGATGCTTCTGGGAAAGGAACAGGGTTGCACCGCGAAGATAGTCCGCCCAGTCGTCCTGTTTGGTCTTCGGCGTTCCGGCCACGTGCCATTGGGCACGCTTGTCAAACTGCAGGGAACATATCTCCACGACTCCGTTCTGTTTGGGGCGGTAGGCGAAATGGATCCCCCTGTCTATGGCAAATCCCGTGATTTTTCCGAAATTGTGGTCCACGTGGGCACCTACCGGGCAAATTCTGTAAGGGCAGAAAGCCACATCCTGCGGCTCCTTCCCATAAATTTCATAAAACTTCTCTTCGCACTTCATATCTATTGCAGAGTGTCCTGGAGGATGTGGAGCTGAAGGATATCCGCGTCGGGATATTCGTCAAGAGCTATTTCCACCGAATATTCCCTCGGCTTGTCACCGGAATTTTCGGGGATGGGCACCTCCACCCATATTCCGTTCTCCTTTCCGGAAGAGGGGGAAACCTCACCCGCCCACGCGGCTCCGTCCACCATCATCTTTCTGACAGACCAGGGGTGATTGGAATTGACATAGAAACGCTGGATTGAGGCTCTACCGTCCACAATCCTTGCACTTTCTTCACAGATGACGAAAGGAGCGGCGTGAAGAGTGACAACGGATTTTCCGGTATGATATGCGGAATCTATGCTCGTAACGAACTCTATCCTGACCGGATAGTCGGAATAGGAATAATGTTCAGGCACTGTCACGGCCACTTTCGTGTCACCGTAACCGCTCTCGGGATTGACAGTCACCCCCTGGTCAGTCCACTCCGCGTGCCACGCACCGTTGGAATAGAGAGTGAACTCGGCAACTCCTCCCTTGTAGGTCAGTTCGGTGTTGTACGCACTGAAGAAATTCTCGGGAGTCACCGTCATATCGCACGCCACGAAAAGAGCCGCCGACACAACGCACAAAAGAGCAACTTTGATGATTCGCTTCATATTGCAAAGATATTCGTTTTTTTCATAACTTCGCAACACGATGAAAAAGACTTTAACAGCTATTGCCGCTCTATCCATAGTGTTTCTGATTGCAAGTCAGATGATTTCCTGCGAAAAATTCATCCTGCCGGAACTGACCGTGACGCCGGACACCCTCAGATTCGGTGCCGCAGCGGACTCCTCTCTTGTAAAGATTCACTCCAACGTCATCTGGAGCAACAATGACAACCCCGACTGGATAAGTGTCTCCGTTGACTGGGGGGACACGGATGCCGAAACTTTCGTGTCCGTGGCTGAAAATACCTCGACCCAGGCCCGTCAGGCTCAGGTCTCGATAAAGTCAGAAACCATCCAGAGGTATATCGTCGTCGAACAGGCCGGGGTTATTGAGCAGGAGTCACAACCTTGATGACCTCTCCGTGGTCCTTCACAATTGACCTGAGCCACCTTTCGCGGAAGGCCGGATGTCCCGGAGATTCCGGAATATTCACTCCGGCCCCATTGTCCTTGAACGAGCCGTCGAGATTCTGTTTCTTGACGTTACCGTCCATATACTTGACCAGAACGTAATTCTCCATCTTCTTCCACTGCTCGAAAAGATACTGGGACCTTGATGCGCAGAACTGTGTCATAGAAGCAAGTGCCTCTGTCTTTTTTCCTTGGCCGAGCAACTGCAGAAGCTCTGCATCCTTTGCGGCGAGAAGTTTCAGGTTCTCGTTTTCATAATTGACTATGAAGGCCCTCAGTTCAGGAACCACACGGTCATAGTAGAGATAGGCAAACTGGGCGACTTTGTTGAATTGCCAGAAGGCGGATGTGGGGCTGTATTCAATCATCGAACCGTTTCCGTGCTCAAAGCAGTGGGGAACGGCGGTAATGTTTGTGTAAATCGGGGTCAGGGCGCTGGTAGCGGCATCATCCACTCCGAACCAAAGGACTCCTCCAACCTCATCCGGCAGCCAGCTGCGTGACTGGCAGACAATCCAGAATCCTGTCTGCTGAGTTGCAATCGAGCGCTCGAAAGAGTATGTCTGCCCGTCAATCTCAAAGTCCATCGGACGCCACCTGTAGGGAAGGCGGCTGGGACCGGCACCGACATCTTCAGTGAAATCAAGAGGTGTGTTCTCATAGTGGTCCCTCATCACATCCGCAACGTCCCTGAGAGAAACCTTGGACGAAGGCTTTATGTAGAGAGGCATCTTGTTGGCGGCATTGTAACCCAAAGCGAAATCAAGATATCTGTCACTGTCGAACCCCTCCTTGCCGAGAATGCGGAAAGCAGACCATACCCTGGCCTCACATCCCCTCAAACCGCTGAAGTCAGCCGGACAATAGGTATCGCAGAAACTGAACTCCTCATCTTTTCCGCTGAACCACCCTTTTTCCCTGGCGAAAGAGATGACATCGGGAGAATAGAGGCAATTCTCGGGATCATTCAGAGGGAAATGATGAATCCTGCTTTGGTTGGCGTGCGCGCATATATATCCGTCAGGAATTCTGACGGCTACCCAGACGGCTCCCTTCTGCTCTCCCTTTCCCACCATCTCCATAATCCAACATTCATCCTTGTCGGCGATGCTGAAGGATTCTCCGGCAGAAGGATATCCGTATCTCTGCATGAATCCGTCGATGACAGATATGGCTTCACGGGCGGTGGAGGCCCGCTGAAGAGTCACGTATATCAGTGAACCGTAGTCCATTATTCCCTTGGGATTCGCAAGGCCTTCACGACCGCCGAAAGTGGTTTCGGTTATGATGAGCTGATGCTCGTTCATATTTCCCACCGTCTGATAGGTGTGGGCAACCTGATCAATCTCCCCTTTGGGGAATCCGGTGTCCCATTCGCTGATTTTCAGACGGGAGCCCTTTCTCCAGTCCGCGGACGGGTGGAAATAGAGTTCCCCGAAAAGCTGATGGGAATCAGCTGCATACGAAACCATAACAGAGCCGTCGGCAGAAGCGCCTTTGGTGACGATGACATTGGTACAGGCGTCAGCCTCTGAAGAGAGGCTTGCGGAAAATGCACAAAGCGCAATGGACAATAATATCTTTTTCATATCTGCGAAGATACAAAAATTATATATCTTTGTCTTTAAACCTTTTTTGAAAATCATACGATATGAAGAAGATTATCGGACACATTCCCCTTTTCGCCCTGATGATGACCGCTCTTCCCGCTCTGGGACAGGAACAGGAGAAGCCCTCTCCGGAGAAATTTGCCGCCGACCATATCGAGTTTCTGGTGAGGAATCTGGAAATTGACGAAATCCAGGTCTTCTATGCCGATTCCATCTACCAGCACAACTTCTTTGAACTGATCGAGGAGATGGAATCCCTCAAAAAGAAGGGAATGTCCGCCAATTCCGTCTATGAAGAGGTCTCCGACAAATGGCTCGACGCCACCGACAGGGCTTTGGAAAAAATACTGACCCCTGAGCAGTGGAAGAAATATCTCAGGACAAGTTTCGGCAAGGAGAAGGCCAAACGGGACAAGAGGATGGCAAAGAGGGCCGAGACCGGCAAATAATCACTCTACTTCAACCTCAGCAACCTTCATTATCGTGCGGTTGTCCCAGGCAAGGAATACCGCAATGCGGATTGTGTCGCCGATGACGGCGCTTTCCTTCAACTGGAAGGTCACGGTGTCTTTTATGCTCTTCTTTGAAGAGCCCACAAGGTTGCCTTTTTTGACAGCGACGTTGACACAGGTGGAATCCATCGACACGGCTTCCAGTTCATATTTGAAATCTTCGAGTTTGTTTATTCCCAAAGAATCTATGCTGGCGACGAAAGATCCTGCAGACGACTTCGCCACGGTCCAGGATTCAGCTTCCAGATGAAGGGAAGGCGTACAGTCAGACATCTTTATCAGATTTATCTTCACGTCGTTATCCATCGTCAGCTCCAAAGCTCCGTTTTTCTCGGTTACACTCTTGAAATAGCGTACCGGAGAGGCAGGAACCCGGTTACCGTTTGAATCCAACAGGAATTCAGTCTCCCCGTCCCCGACTTTGACTGTAAAATAGAACACTCCTTCCTCGGCAACGGCACCAAGCACCGGAATGACATTCCTCGGTTCGGCACTGACTATCTCTCCTTTATAAAGTATCGGCTCATCACCCATCATCCAGCAGAGACTCAAGGTACGGTAATTCCACTCTATGGACAATTCCTTGACCTCCGTGTTGTCCTTGCCATTGCGAAGGGAGAAAGTTCTGCCATTTTCGAATTCGATGTCATATCCTTCGAGTTCACCATCCTTCTCAACCCATTTGATGGATTTCACGAAAATGCTGCTGTCAATATTCCGGACAATGTCCCCAATCACCGCCATATTGTTGTTGATAGTGTCGCACATCGCATTCAAAGCATCGAATTTCGACTGTGTGGGAATATCAAAAGAACTGCCGTTCGCAAGTGTTATCTTTACGAAGCCGTCAGACGAACATTCCACAGCCTTGAACACGAACGAGCCGGGTGTTCCGTGTGCTGTCGTCGTTCCGGAACCGTCCAGAAGATACCAAGACTCCTCATCGAAAGAGTAATACCAATAATCCTTGCCGCCTGTGGTTTCCACCTTGACCCTGGGAACGACGGCACTTGCCCTCACCCTGCGACCCCTCTCATCATATAGCCAATCCACGGAACCTTGAGGCCCCATCTGAACCGTCCAGTAATAAAAACCCGTCTCAGAATCTTTCTGTATGCCCATAACAGGCACCAATCCATCTGTTCCATTCTTGAGAACAATCTTTTTTCCGTCGGAAAAAGTCAGTCTGAAAGATTTGTCCGACAATTCTTCTACCTTGGTAATGAGATTTTTCCGTTCAATTGCGGAAACTATGTCGGAAAGGGCCTTGCACTGGTCATTCATAGCGGAAACTTCCTGTTCCAGACCTTTTACCTTTTCCTTGAGCTGGGCTATTTCCGAATCAAAATTCTGACATCCCGCCAGAAGAAAGGCGGATATCAGCAATACCGGGAACAATCTGATATTCATTTTCAACATATCCTATCTGTCTATTTCTTTCTTAAATCAATTGTATAGGTCTTCATCAAGCCACGCCCGTCGGACACTATCAGAGACAACGAGCCATTGGTGAAATCTGCCGGGGCAGTGAGGGATATTGTCCATTCCTTTCCGGTCTTCCCCTTCTTTTCATTGCTGACTTTCGCTGCAAAGCCATCAGATGCGACTGGAAGCAGTTCATACTCGGAATAATCCGAAATTCCTTCCGCAGCCACGGAAACCTTGAACGTTGTGTCCTGCCCGGGCGCAATTGCCAACTGAGAAGGAACTCCGCTTACGGAGAAATCGCGATATCTCTCTATCTTGAACTCCTGTCCCCCCTGCCTGATATAGACATACTCCTGAGTTACTTTTATGCTGTCCATCACGTATTTTTCCTTGACACTGGCTCTGACGTCCCTTCCGTACGTATCCTTTACAGAGGACCAGTTTTCACCGTTGTCAAATGAAATATTCCAGTAATAAAGGCCATCCGTCTTCTTTTCCAAAGCAATCCGGGGAACAATCTGAGACATGGCATCCGCTCTCACCCTGCTTCCCAGGAAAAGGGCCCAGGAGAATGTCGTGTCCCCAACCTGCCTGACTGTCCAGTAATAGGCTGTGTCGGAAGGGTTTTCAGGATCCTTTGAAACTCCCATTTCCGGACGGTTTGTCGCAACTCCGTTGTAAAATGTCATTTCCCTTCCATCCGACATAGTCAGCTTGTATCCGATTGTGTCATTCCCATTGGAAACGGGCATCACCCCATTGATGAAAATCTTTTTCTTAAGCGCCTCAATCAAAGTCTGAGTAGCCTTGTAATTTTCGTTCGCAGTGCGGACCGTCTCCTGAATCTTTTCGTATGCGCTCCAAGAAGGAACAACTATTTCTGAAGCATCCTTCATCTTGAAAATGAAATAGTCGACAGAATCGACAACAGAATCGAAGAACGCCTTGGGACTCTCTCCCGTGGCATTGCCGAAGGGCATACCGTTGTAATTGTCGGTCCAGGTCCGGCCTTCATCGTACGAGACTTCCCACTTGCCTTCGTTTATTCGGAACTTCGGTGATGCCGCCGTAGCCGCGACAAAACTTCCGTCATCCGCTCTGATAAACTGCGTCTCCTTGCCCGGGTACGTGATTGTCCAATAATACTTCCCGTCTGAATTCAACTTGATGCCGATTATCGGGCTTCCTTCCGCATCCTTCCCTTCGCGTATCACTATCGGGGCGCTGTTTGACATCGAAATGATATATATCGTATAATTCCCGGACCTGTCAACCTTGACATCTGTCACAAAATCATTTTTCTCAAGAGTCTTCGCCATTGAGCCTAGAGAGACAATATTAGCATTGACCTGATCACAAGCCTTCTGAACATCATTCAATCTCCTTTCAATGAGATTGAGGTCATTCTCCAAAGCATCGTTGCATCCGCCCAGAACCAGCGTTGAGAGAAAAATCAAATGGAACAGTATTTTTTTCATTGAACTTTCAATTTAATAAACTTCGTGTTTGTAGAATTCGCTCCTGCAAAGGTGAATATAAGGGAAACGGAGCCTCCCTCGGCGTCTTTCTTAGTGACCGTGCACTTGCCGGGTGACGTCACTGCAACAACCAGATCCCCCTCCGTGATTGCCACCACATCCTTTATCTGAGAGCCTGTCGCCGTGAACGACAAGTCCACGGAACCTCCGTCAGGTACCTTCAGAATCTTCGCTTCTGAATCATAAGCCGAGGCCGGATCAGACTTCAATGTAACCGCATACTGCCGCGTCATACTGACCTTGGTTCCGTCATTCAGAACCAGTTCAAGACTGTCATCGTCATACGACACCGACTTGAAAAAGCCGTACTGGAGAGCATCTGCGGCAAAAGCACCGCTTGCCGCGACATTTATCTTCCGGCCTTCGGTGTCTCTGACAAAACCGCCTTCTCCGGAACAGGTGACATACCAGTAATAATTTCCGTCCGAATCCTTTCTGATACTTACCACCGGTATCTCTCCCACACTGCCTGAAACGGCCCGTATCCTGCTGCCTTTCGAATCGGTGAGCCAGCTGAGATCTTCATCTGCATATCCGTACATCCAATAATAGACGTTGTCCGCGGTATCCTTCTGCGCAAAGACAACCGGGACCGAAGATTTGACCCAATCCCTGATGACAAAACTGCTGCCGTTTGAAAGAGACACTTTCACACCCGTCCTGACATTATCCCTGAACTGTTCTTCCAAAGAGACTATGTATATCGCTCCGTCAAACATAGATTCCAGAACGAGCCTCTGAGCCCGTATCTGCCCGTTTATCACTTCCACGGAATCAAGCAGCTGCTCGTAGGCTTCCTTTTTGGGAATTCTCAATTCATTCCCGTCGGCAAGTTTGAAGACAACAAAGAGGGAGTCCTTGTCGCTGACCACCTTGGAGAACATACTGTCGGCATCCTCACCTTTTGACGGACCCAACTCCACCCAGTTCTTTCCGTCAATGGTGTATCTCCACTTGTTGTCCTTTACATCCAGATAAGGAATCTCCCCGACCGCCAGCACCTTCTCTCCCTGATTGTCCAGAAGCCAATCCACCGAGCCGTCAGTTCCGAAACGGATTGTCCAGTAAATGGAGCCGTCCGAGTCCTGCCTCGTTCCGATATACGGCACAAGACCGTCAACCCCGTTAAATATCGTAATTGGAGATCCGGATTCGAAATTGATTCTGTATCCGACCACTTTTCCGGCCTCCTTCACTTCGTCAACGCCTGTAATCAGGTCACTCTCATCCATTGCCTTTATGATTCTGGATACGGACGACAGACTGCTGTTCAAGCGGATGCACAGAATTTCAAGGCTGTCGGCCCTCGCGTTCAATTCCTCAATCCTCTCGGCATACCCGTTATTGCAGCCTGCCGCACAAAAAACCGTCAGGACTGCGATAATCCATAAAAATATCCTTCTCATATTCATATATTTTCCACTTTTACGCACAAATCTTCGTATGATTTGCGTATCTCTTTATGCCCCAATAACTTCCAGGAAGAGAGAAGCCTCCTGAGACTTTCCACATACCGGTATACCACATACGGAGCCGGCCACAGAATCAGGGTGCAGGCTATTCCCAGAGGGAGATTGCATATCAGCAGAGCCACCACCTCAATTATGAAGAACACAGACCATATCAGTTCCATTATCAGGAATCTTGCAGAATTGTGGAAAGCCCTGTCCTTGAACTTGCAATGGCACAGATACTCCGCCAGGAGCAGAGGAATGGCCGCAGACACGGCACACGCCGCCACATACGGAAGAAGCACAATTGCCAGCAGGGAACGCAGAACCACTGACAGCCCCGACAGGCGGCCTGACAGCGAATGCAGGCTTATCCCCGCCTTCCTTCTGGCAAGGGCAAACCCACGCGCCTCATCCAGTAGAGCGGCCGCTTCTTCAGGATGCTCATCCCTGAAGGCCGCCAACTTCCCTGCCGCCTTCCTCCCCGCCTCACTTCGGAGTGCAGGCTTGCATCCCGGGACCTTCCCGCTTGCCACCTTGACCAATTCCCACGAAGGCTCATACCGGTCATCATCAGGAAGATATATGATCTCCTTCTTTATTCCCTCCCCGGTCAGAGAACGTATCTCATTCATCCTGGCAAGTTGTGTCCCGCCTTCGGAATCCCCCAAAAGGGCCGTCACATCTATCGGACTGCCATATCTGACATTCAGCGTGGTACCGGGCCGGAAATAATCCCCATACTCCAGACCCACGGGCACGATATACAACTTCTTTCCGGGATGTTTTTCGCAAAAACCGACCGCAATGCGGGCGATTCCCTTCCCGATGGGGAGGAGGCTGTGCATCGTGCGGTGAGTCCCCTCTGCCAGGATGCAGAAAGGAACGTCATTGTCGAGGACTTCGATGGATTTTTCTATCGTCTCCTCCGCCTTTACCATATTCCTGATTCCGTCCCTCTGGCGGTTGATGGGCATCATCTTGAGGAACTCGAATATCTTTGCCAGCGCACCCCCGAAAATGTCGGCTCTTGCAACAAATACCATCCGTCCCTTATATGTGCCGAGAATGGACATCGGGTCCATCATCGCGTTGCAGTGGTTGGGAGCGAATATCACAGCTCCGTCCTCCGGTATGTTTTCAAGCCCGTCACACTCGATTTTCCTGTAGAAAAGTTTCACGCACAGAGACGTGAAACCGTGCAGAAGTTCATACTTGAAGTCCTTTTCGTAAATCTCTGTTTTCTTTTTCATAATCAGCGCAAGTTACTGATTTTTTTAGTACCTTCACGCAAAAACTGAGAATCCGCCTTGAAAAATTCATCAAAAGGAATTGCCCGCATCTGCTCTCTGTCCGATGTGATTGTCCTGATTACTGCGGCTGTCGTTCTGACTGCAAAAAGCTGCGTACTCAGGAAAGCCGCAGATTTGAGCGCCATTTCATTTGAAGGAGGATTCATCAGGGATTTTCTGAACAGACCCGGCGGAATTCTGGAATATTGCGGTCTGCTGCTGACTCAGGCGGGGCATTTTCCCGCGGCGGGAATTATCCTTATGCTCGCTCTGATGATCTGGTCCGCACGCAGTTGCCGTAGAATTTACGGTCACAACCCCCTCATCTGGCTTCCATCGCTGTGTATGCTGGTCTTTTGGACCGGAATGGATTACAACCTCCACACAATGAGAGCCGTAGGGTACGCTTTCTCCCAGATGCTCGGAATTGCGGCGGCCTGTGCCATTGCATCGTCATCCACAGGAAGACGGCGTCCCGCCTTATCCGGAATCTTCTCGCTGATTGTATTTTACCCCCTTCTCGGGGGCTATGCCGTGACAGCAGCACTCAGCTGCGCCGCAATACACCTGGCAAACAAAGGAAAAACGGGACTGAAATCCCTCTGCCTGACCGTACTCTTTACCGCGATTCTTCCCCAGATTGCCACGAGGTTGGTCTATACCCATACCGACCCGACATTCACCTATCTGACGGGAATGCCCTATTTCGATTTCAACGGCAACTGGACCCGCTGGATTCCAATCGCCGCCGCCTGCATCAGCCTCATTCTCCTGTCCACCCTCCGCAAAACTCTTGACAAGCCCCTTTCCGGATTTATGTCTTTCATACTCTCCGTCCTTTTGGCCGCCAGTCTCGTTATTTTCACATACAGGGACAGGAATTTCCACGCTGAAATCCGTATGGAACAGGCCATCGAGGCGAACGACTGGGACAAGGTGATCAAGATTGCCTCCGGTTTGGAGCATCCCACCCGCATCGGCGTGATGTACAGGAATATAGCACTGCTTTACAAGGGAGAGTTGCTGGAAAAGCTCTTCACCTTCTCCGACGATTACAGCCCCCTTGCCACAAAGGCCCCCATTTCGATGACGATGGTCTGCGCTCCCGTCTCGTTCTTCTATAGCGGGATGCTTCAGTTTTCGGCAAGATGGGCGATGGAGTGCACCCTTCTCTACCAGCCGGGGGTGCAGAGATACAAATATCTTGCGAAGGCTGCCCTTTTCAGCGGCACCGAAAAGAGGGAACTG
>JAGHVE010000156.1 GCA_018064445.1 Candidatus Cacconaster equifaecalis | reverse complement strand
GGTCCGGAGTTCTCTATACCACCATCTCGGAGGTCCTGACGAGGGGTTCTTCGCTCATATGGAGGAGATAGATTTCTGCTGGCGCGCCAAGTTGCTTGGGTATCAGGTTTGGTGCATTCCAGCTTCAAAGGTATGGCACGTGGGAGGCGGCACTCTGCCGAACAACTCTCCAAGGAAGCTCTATCTCAATTTCCGCAACAATCTGCTGATGCTCTACAAGAATCTGCCTGAAAACATACGCGGTCGCAGGATTTTTGTCAGGAAGTGTCTTGACGGTGCATCTGCCCTTGTTTATCTTGTCACGGGCAAATGGGCCTTCTTCAAATCGGTTCTGGCAGCTCACCGCGACTTCCGGAAGATGAAGAGGGAAGTGGAGCCCTCTCCTTTCGAGGGTGAACGCAACAATGTGGGCTACTACCCCGGCAGCATCATCTTGAAATTCTTCCTCTCCCGCCGCACCCTCACTTTCCGCCGCATCGCCCGCAAAATTGTGTAACAAAAAAGCCGACCGCAATGGCCGGCTTTTCAGTATGTATGTGGCTCGGATTACTCTTCGCCTACAACTTCTACGTTAACGGTAGCCTTGATGTCCTTGTAGCACTTTACAACTGCCTGGTATGTACCAACCTGCTTGATGAGAGCCTCACCTACGAGGGTGATGTTCTTGCGGTCGCAGTTGAAACCGGCTGCTTCAAGAGCTTCGGCAACCTGAATGTTGTTGACAGAGCCGAATACTTTGCCTTTTTCGCTGACTTTGGTAGCGAGTTTAACATTGAAGCCTTCAAGTTTTGCTGCAAGAGCTTCAGCTTCTGAACGGATAGCGGCCTCTTTGTGAGCGCGCTGCCTCATATTCTCTGCATGAACCTTCTTGGCTGCTGTTGTGGCCATAATGGCGAAACCCTGAGGGATGAGCCAGTTAGCTGCGTAGCCGTTCTTTACGGTTACGATGTCGTCCTTGTTGCCAAGGTTCTGAACGTCTTGTTTAAGAATAACTTCCATAATACCCTCCTTTATTTGAGCATATCAGTTACATAAGGAAGAAGTGCAAGGTGTCTTGCTCTCTTGACAGCCTGGGAAACCTTCTTCTGGAATTTGAGTGATGTGCCGGTCAAACGGCGGGGGAGGATCTTGCCTTGTTCGTTGAGGAACTTCTTCAGGAACTCGGCGTCCTTGTAGTCGATGTATTTGATACCTGCTTTCTTGAAGCGGCAGTATTTCTTCTTCTTTACCTCCACGTTTACAGGATTCAGATAGCGGATGTCATCGTGTTGTGCCATTTGTATATCCTCCTTTATTATTCTGCAGTCTCCTCTGTAGCGGGAGCTTCTGCTTTGGTTCCGTTAATCTTGGCGCGACGACGCTCTGCGTAAGCGATTGCGTGCTTGTCCATTGATACAGTCTGGAAACGGATGATGCGCTCATCACGCTTGTACTGTGTCTCGAGAGTCGAAATGAATGCAGGCTCGGCCTGGAATTCGATAAGATGGTAAAAACCAGTGGTTTTTTTCTGGATAGGGTAGGCGAGCTTGCGCAGACCCCAGTCCTCTTCGTACACTACCTTGCCTCCGTTCTCGGCAATGAGGCCTGTGTACTTGGCAACCGCTTCCTTCATCTGAACGTCAGACAAAACGGGAGTTGCAATGAAAACGGTTTCGTACTGTTTGATCATTTTTTTGATTTGTTGAGTAATAAAGCCCTTCGGGATTTTCCCAAAGGGCTGCAAATATAGTGATTATTATTGAAAAGCAAAAATTATTTCTCGGGGGCGTTCTCAATCACGGCGGTCAGGAATTTCCACCACTTGCCGACGGAGGGGACGAAGCAGCGCTCTGCGGGAGAGTGGGGCGACTTGAGGGTCGGTCCGCAGGAAATCATATCCCAATGGGGGTATGCTTCCCCGAAGATGCCGCATTCAAGTCCTGCGTGGATTGCCATCACAAGGGGCTCCTTGCCGAAAAGTTTCTTATACTGGGCCTTCATAGTCTTGAGAATCGGCGAATCAAGATTGGGACTCCATCCGCTGTAGCCGCCATCGAACCATACCTTAGCGCCTGCAAGTTCGAAAGCGGCGCGCACAGCCTCTCCGAGGTCTTCCTTGAGGCTGTCGGTGGCTCCTCTGAGCAGAGTGTTGACTGTAATGGTTTCCTTGCCCGTCTTCACTATTGCCAGATTGTTCGATGTTTCCACAAGTCCTTCAATTTCAAGGCTCATACGGTCAACGTTGTTGGGGCAGGCATAAATGGCCTGCACGAGTTTCTTTCCGGTGGTGCCGGCAATCACCTTGCGGACGCGTGAAGGTTCGACTGTCACCACCAGTCCGGCATCTATCTTACGGAGTTCGCTCTTAAGTACGGCCGCAATATCTTCTACGGTCTTTCCGGCCTTCTCAACCTTTTCTGCGGGTACTGCAATCACAGCGTCGGCTTCGCGGGGGATGGCGTTGCGCATATTGCCTCCGTCAAAACTTGCCAGACGGCCTTTGAAGTCACGGATGAGGGGGAGGAGAAGCCTTGCCATAATTTTGTTGGCATTGCCCCGGCCTTCGTTGATTTCCATCCCGGAATGGCCTCCGCGAAGGCCTGTCACGACAATCTTCAAGGCTTTATATCCTTCGGGAATGGGTTCTGTCTTGTATTTGAATTCGATATTGGCGTCCACACCGCCTGCGCATCCAACATAGAGTTCGCCTTCTGTCTCGGAGTCGAGGTTAAGAAGAATCTCTCCGCCCAGCACGCCAGGTTTGAGAGCTTTTGCTCCGACCATACGGGTCTCCTCGTCAACGGTGAAGAAAGCCTCAATGGGACCGTGTCTGAGAGTCTTGGATTCAAGCACGCTCATTGCCGCCGCGATGCCCAGGCCATCGTCTGCTCCGAGGGTGGTGCCGCAGGCATACACCCATTCCCCGTCATCCTCCTTCACGATGCGGGTGGAGATGGGGTCTTTGGTGAAATCGTGTTCCTTGTCGTTGTTCTTCTGTGGAACCATATCCATATGGGCCTGAAGAACAATGCCCTTGCGTCCTTCCATTCCGGGAGTGGCGGGTTTCCTTATTATCACGTTTCCACATTCGTCCTTGAAGGATTCAAGTCCGAGATTCTTTCCGAATTTCACGAGGAAATCCGCAACTTTCTGAGTATGTCCGCTGGGACGCGGTATCTGTGTGAGGGAGTGGAAATTGTTCCACACGTTCTTCGGCTCCAGTTTTCGTATAGGCATATCGGGAATATTTATTTGTTAAGCAATGTATTGATTGGGAAAGAGAAAGTCTGCCCGAATTGATATACGGGGAAACGGGTCTCGAAAAGAGTCTTGCCCGAATCCACGATTCTGCAAAGGACAACTGCGGGAATGCGGTAGTTGACCACAGCTCCGCTTGAGGCTTTTGCTCCGGATGCATTGACGGCCCCTGCGTTTTCGGCCGTCAGTTCTATGGATACGGCCCGGCCCTGGGCGGCGGCAGCGCTGACAAGACCTTGTCCGTCAGCTATCTTGAATGCGGTGTATTTGTTCACCCCGTTTTTGGGAATGATGTCGAATGATACTTTCTGTACGGATGTCTCGGTGATGCCGTAGAACAGGCTGAGGTATTCCTCCTCCATTCTGTTGAGCTCGGCCACGGCTGCACCCAGAGCTTCTCCGCTGAAAGTTGCGTCCGTATCACCTGTGATAATCTGTGTCTTCCGTTCGCGGATATTGAAAATGGCTTTGGCAGCCTCTTCGGCCTTCTTTTCCAAAGATTTCTCCACTACCTGACTCTGCTGGACGCCGACCTTTTCAAACCCCGTGTCGCTCTTGACCAATCTGAAAAGAGTTGTGGTCGCTCCCGCAAGATTGCCTTCGGGAGCTTTGCCGATGAATGATTCCGCTCCGGCCTGGCTTGCGAATCTGAAGGGGGTCTGTCTGCCGGTGTAACTGTCGGACATCACGATGAGACCCTGGCTGCAGAACTGCAGGAAATTTGAAGAGACTTTTTCGGACAGATTGATGGCATATCTCTCTGCAGGATCAGCCTCCACGTATGGAGTGACGGTTATGTCAGTGATGATGCAGTCGGTGGAAGAGGTGCGCTTTGCGTCATATCCGAGATATTTCTGTGCATATTGGGCGTATGGCCCGGCCGTAAAGACTTTGTACTGAGCCTCAACCGTGAGCGTTACGGTCGTTCTGGGCAATGCGTATATAACGGACCCGTTCGGAACGGACTGGGCGGCCACTGCCACGGAAAAGGCAATTGAAATTGCGGATAATGCTATCTTTCTCATATTCATATTCTGATGGATTTATTCAAGTACTTTTGCTATTTCATCACAAATGGCTTCTCCCCGGAGGTCGCGCTTATATATGGTTCCGTCCGGTGCGAAGAGCATAATCTGAGGGATTCCTGAAATTCCGTATGCGTCGGTGGCGGTTTTGTCATCCCCGACGAAAATCTGGTCCCATTGTATGTCCATCTCTTTCATCGCAGTCCTTGTCGCGCTGTTGTCTCCGTCCCAGACGGCCACTCCGACAACCGTAAGACCTTTGCCGGAGAACTTGTTGTAGGCTTTCCTTATGTTGGGGACCTCGCGTCTGCACGGCCCGCACCAGGAGGCCCAGAAGTCAACCAGAACGTATTTGCCTTTTCCGACGAAATCGGAGAGTCTGACGAATCTCCCGTCCGGGGTGGCACCGTTGAAGTCGATGAACATCTTGCCCTCGCAGGATGCGGCTTCGGCGACTTTCAGAGAGCGGATACGTGTCACCGTGCTGTTGTTTCTTATGAAGTCGGCACATCCGGAGAGAATGTCGTCAAGCTGCTCAAGGTCTATGTCATAGATGATTTCCTTCAGTGCTCCAAGACCGATGAAATTGTCTCCGTTTGCCTTGACTGTCTCAGTGAGTGCATTGAGATATTCTTTTTCGGCTGCATCGAAATCAGCTTCGGACACTGTTCCTGCCTTGATGCCGTCGTATATGACCAGCAGTGAGTCAACCATCGCCTTGGATTCGGCGGTGAATTTCTGCATCTTTTTGTTAATCTCCCCACCCTTGACGGTCTGGTTGTCCAAATCAAGTTTCATAGTTCCCTCTTCGGGAATGAATGATGCATAGAGTTTGTGCTTGACGGCAGGGGCGTCGATGAATGACAGCATAACCTGCTTGCAGGTCTTGCTGTCGGCCGCTCCGCTGATGGTGAACTGTCCGTTGTCGATGGCAACGGTGTCTTTTGCTCCGCTCACCATATCAGTGACGATTATGGCCGCTCCGGGGAGGGTCGCCAAAGAATCTTTCACAGTGCCTTTGAGGACGTAGGTGCCATTGGAAGCGCACGATGAGAAGAGAAGGATGCATAAAGCCGGAATTGACAGAACCTTTTTCATTACAGTGTTGGATTTATCTCTAACTTGCAAAACTAATAATTTTGCCGACATTTTCAAAATTTGCTATATTTGCGCGCCGAAAGTGAAAGGCTTGTAACATAGGATTTTCCAAATAACAAATAATAATGAAAAAATCTTTTTTGATTGTCGCAGTATGCGCACTTGGAGCTGTTCTGTTTTCAGCGTGCTCCGCTCAGACATCATCTGAAAAACAGCCTGCAGGGATGACCAAGGCTGAAGTCGATTCGGTCAGCTATATGCTCGGCTATAACCTCGGACGTTCAATCACCTACTCGAATATGGGTTCCCTGAGCATCAGCAAGATCGTCGAAGGCATCAAGGCCGCCGGCAAGGGCGTTGAAATTTCCCAGGAGGAATTCTACGGAGTGGTAAACGGATTCATGGAGAAGAGGATGAAACTCGTAGGCGAGGAAAATCTTGCCAAGGCCGAGAAATTCTTTGCATCCAATGCTGACACCGAAGGTGTGCAGACAACTGAAAGCGGCCTTCAGTACAGAATCGAGCGTGAAGGCGGTCTGAAAGCCGCAAGCGAGAAAGACACAGTCGAAGTCAACTATGAAGGTACGACTCTTGACGGCGAGGTATTCGATTCTTCTTACGAAAGGGGCGAGTCAGTGACTTTCCCTCTCAACAGAGTGATTTCAGGCTGGACGGAAGGAATGCAGCTTGTCGGTGAGGGCGGTGAAATCACCTTGTGGATTCCTGCGAATCTCGCATACGGCGAGCGTGCCCAGGGTGACAAGATCGGCCCCAACGAAGCTCTCAAGTTCAAGGTTGAGGTAATCAAGGTCCATCCTTTCGTAGAAAAAGAGGCTACAAAGTAATGTATTTGATTTGAGGGTCACGCGCCCAGTATGTCAACTGGCGCTTGGCATAATGACGGGTGTTGCGCTTTATCAGGCGCAACACTTCTTTTTTGTCGATATCCCCGTCGAGGTATTGGAATACTTCCTTGTATCCCACGGTGTTCAGGGCGGGCATTCCCCGGAAGGGGAGAAGACTCCCGACCTCTTCCACCAGTCCGGCTTCGAACATTGCGTCCACCCTTGAATCGATACGCCCGTAGAGTTCCTCCCGCGGCCGGACAAGGCAATATTTTTCTATTTCGAAATCGCGTTTTTTTGCAGGGGAGGTCTTGAAATCGGAGAATTTGCGTCCCGTGGACAGAGTGACCTCCAGGGCTCTGACAACTCTTTGGGGGTTGGCTATGTCAATTTTTGCGTAGGACTCGGGGTCAAGAATCCGAAGGTCGTTCCTCAGCGGTGCGAGCCCTTCGGTACGGACCCTCTCCGTCAACTGTTCCCGGAGTTCGAGATTTGCCGGCGGGAAGTCATCCAGTCCGTTGCACAGAGCATCGACGTACAGCCCGCTCCCGCCGGTCATCACGACGGTTTCGTATTCCTTGAAGAGTACTTTGAGGAGTCGGAGTGCTTCTATCTCATAGAGGCCGGCCGTGTAGTGTTCATCCGGATTCTTGCAGGCAATGAAATAATGCCTGACGGTGGACAACTGTTCTGCAGTGGGCTGGGCCGTGCCTATGGCCATTCCTTTGAAAATCTGTCTGGAATCGCAGGAGACGACAGGGCACCCGAGTTGGAGGGCCAGAGATATGCTATAGTCTGTCTTTCCGACTGCTGTCGGCCCCAGAATGACCTTGAGGGTTGACATTACTCGTCTTCGTCGTAAATCTCCACACCGTCCTCGTCGTCTTCCTCGTCGTCTTCCTCGTCGTCATCATCATCCAAATCTTCGTCCTTTGCGGGTCCGGAGGGGTGGGGGATGAGATTCTGGACAGCCTCGTAATCTTCGTAGGAGGTGGAGAACTGTTCGGGAGCGTGCCCTTTTTCGTCAAGAAGCATCGGAAATATTCCCGATGTCAGGCCGGTTTCCTCTCCTTCAAAAACGAGTTTGATGTAGCGGTTGTTCCGCATATCGTAGAAGTAGCGGATTTCGGTCTGCCCCTTCTCCACCAGGGAACCGAAAGATACGCTGTCCATCGCGCCGTCTCCCATATCGAACAGACCGTATTCACCGCACAGCACACCTTTTTCGTCATAACCTTCAAATATCACCATCTGATCCGGGGCGAAGCCCAGATCTCCGAGGATGAAAGCGTTGAAATCGAAGAGGTTCATATCACCCTTCACGGCATAGACCTTATAGAAAATCTTGCTTTGCGGTATTGTCGCCCGGAATCTTAAAATCATCTTCAAAAGGATTTGTTATGCAAATTTACGCTTTTTGAGTACATTTACAACATGATTTTGACTTCCGACAGCTATAAAAGCATTGCCGGGACATCCGAGGGGCTGTATAAGGATTTGGGAAGCAGGTTCATAGCCCTGGCATATCCGGTTGAGACCGAAGAAGCGGCCAGAGAGATTGTCGCTGCGGTGAAAAAGGATTATTTCGATGCTCGCCACCACTGCTACGCATACCGTATCGGCAGGGAGGGGGAAAAATGGCGTGTCAATGATGATGGGGAACCCTCGTCCACCGCCGGCCGTCCGATTTACGGACAGATTCTTTCCGCTGGCTTGAGCGATATCCTGATTGTTGTAGTCCGTTATTTCGGAGGGACGAAACTCGGCGTTCCCGGACTGATCAAGGCCTACAAAAGTGCGGCGCAGGATGCGATATCCAATGCGGCGATTGTGGAAAAGATTGCAGCGGAGCAGTTTACCGTGAAGTTCGGTTATGAGAAAATGAATGACGTGATGAAGGCTCTCAAGGAGATGGGCCTTTCTCCGAAGGGTCAGGAATTCGATCTTGAATGCAGTCTGGACGTGGATGTCCGGCTCGGTCTTGTCAAAGATTTTATGGAGCAGTTGAAATTTTGCCAAATAATTCGTAAATTTGATAGATTTTGAAAAACTCGCAATGAAAAAGGTTTATAACTTCAATGCCGGTCCGTGCGTTCTGCCGCAGGCCGCAATAGATGCCACAATCGAGGCTCTCAAGGATTTCAAGGGTACCGGGATTCCGGTGATAAGCGTTTCACACAGAACGAAGGAGTGGGACGGGGTGATGGATGAGTGCCGCAGTCTCTGGCGCGAGCTTCTGAATATTCCCGATACGCACGAAGTGCTTTTCCTCGGTGGCGGAGCTTCTCTCCAGTTCCTCTACGTCGCGATGAATCTCCTTGAGAACAAGGCGGCATACCTTGAGACGGGAGTGTGGGCGAAGAAGGCTCTCAAGGAGGCCAAGGGGCTAGGAAATGCATACGCAATCGCTTCTTCCGCCGACAAGACCTACTCCTACATCCCGAAGGGGTATGAGATTCCTTCCGACCTGGATTATTTCCATATCACGACGAACAATACTATCTACGGCACTGAGATAAAATATGATATGGACTGCCCTGTCAACCTTGTGGCCGACATGTCATCCGACATAATGAGCCGTCCCGTTGACGTTTCGAAGTATGCCCTGATTTACGGAGGCGCCCAGAAGAACGTGGGTCCTGCCGGCGTCGCCTTTGCAATCGTACGCAAGGATGTCCTCGGAAAAGTGACCAGACACATCCCCACAATGCTTGACTACCGCACCCATATCGACGGGTTGAGTATGTTCAACACTCCTCCCGTGTTCGCGATTTTCATTATGAACGAGACTCTCAAGTGGCTCAAGGGGTTGGGCGGAATTGAGGCCATCCACAAGCTGGATGAGGAGAAGGCCCGCGTGCTCTATGGGGAAATTGACAGGAATCCCCTGTTTGTGGGAACCGCCGCCAAGGAGGACCGCTCCATTATGAACGTCTGCTTCGTGATGGCTCCCGGCTTTGAATCTCTTCAGGATGAGTTCCTCTCCTTCGCAAAGGAACGCGGGATGGTCGGCATCAAGGGACACCGCAGCGTGGGAGGCTTCCGTGCATCCCTTTACAACGCCTGCCCCATAGAGGCTGTGAATGCTCTGGTGGCCTGTATGCAGGAATTTGAGAAACTTCACAAACAGTAGCAGGTTATGAAAATATTGGTAGCGACTCAGAAGCCTTTCGCAAAGGCTGCAACTGACGGAATAATCCGTATCGCCGCAGAGAACGGGCACAGTGTCACCCTGCTTGAAAAATATGAAGGACAGGAGCAGCTGATTGCTGCGGTGTCGGATGCGGATGCCCTCATAGTCCGTTCCGACAAGGTGACTTCGGCTGTTGTTGAGGCGGCCCCCAAGTTGAAGATAGTCGTGCGCGCAGGCGCGGGATTCGACAATCTGGACTTGGATGCCTGCAGCGCCCGCAAGGTGGTGGCAATGAACACCCCGGGGCAGAATTCCAACGCCGTGGCTGAACTTGCCATCGGACTGATGATATATATGAACCGCAATCAGTTCACTCCCGGCACGGGCCGTGAACTGAAGGGGAAGACGATAGGAATCCAGGCCTACGGCAATGTCGGCCGTCTGGTAGGCGCCCTTGCACAGGGGTTCGGGATGAGAGTCCTTGCCTTCGACCCCTTCCTGAGCGCGGAAAAGATTGAGGCTGGCGGGGCGAAGGTCGCCTCAAGTCTGGAGGAACTCTATTCCAAGTCCGATTTCGTTTCCCTCCATATCCCCGCAACCGAACAGACCAGAGGCTCGATAGGATATGAGCTGGTTTCCAGGATGCCCAAGGGCGGATGTCTGATCAATACTGCCCGCAAAGAAGTGATTGATGAGGAGGGGCTTATAAAGATATTGTCCGAGAGGGAGGACTTGCGGTATGTGGCTGACGTAGCCCCCGAAAGGGCGGCTGAGTTCACTGCAAAATTCGGGGCCCGGTATTTTGCGACACCCAAGAAGATGGGGGCCGAGACAGCCGAGGCAAACGTGAATGCCGGCCTTGCCGCCGCTTCCCAGATTTGCGGCTTCTTCGCCACTGGTGATACTAAATTCCAACTGAACAGATTCTGAGTATGGTCAAGGTGAAACCTTTTGCGGCGCTTCGTCCTCCGAAGGAGATGGGAAAGGAGGTCTCCTCCCGCCCTTATGACGTGATGAATTCGGTGGAGGCGAAAGCCGAGGCGGGGGAGAAATCCCTGCTGCATATAACCAAGCCGGAGATTGACTTCAATCCCATTGCGGGGGAAAGTGAACAGCGCACTTACGACAAAGCCGTCGAGAATTTCAAACTGTGGCAGAGCCGCGGATGGCTCGTCAGGGATACAAAGGAGTGTTATTACATCTATGCCCAGACGATGGATGGCCGCACGCAGTACGGAATCATCCTGTGCGCGCATACTGATGACTATGCAACCGGGGCGATCAAGAAACACGAACTGACACGCAAGGAGAAGGAGGATGACAGGATGGTCCACGTGAATATCCAGAGTGCCAACATCGAGCCTGTCTTTTTCGCATATCCTGACAATCCGGAACTGGATGCGATAATGTTCCGCTACATTGCGGGCGTGCCCCAGTATGATTTCATTGCGGATGAGGATGGCTTCGGCCATAAGCTGTGGGTGATCGACGACGATGCCGACATTGCCCGCATTACTGAGATTTTTGCGGGAGTAAATGCTTTCTATGTGGCTGACGGACATCATCGTACAGCTGCGGCTGCCCGTGTGGGGGCATTGAGGCGTTCCGAAAATCCAGCCCATACGGGGCAGGAGGAATACAACTGGTTCATGGCTGTCTGTTTCCCCGACAACCAGTTGAAGATAATGGATTACAACCGCGTGGTGAAGGACCTCGGAGGCCTTTCCGAAGAGGAATTCCTCTCCCGTCTCTCCGAAAGTTTCGAGGTTGAGCTGAAAGGGGAGGAGGTTTACCGCCCCGCCGCCCATCACAATTTCTCGATGTATCTCGGAGGAAAATGGTACAGTCTCACCGCAAAGGCGGGAACTTTCGATGATTCCGACCCTATCGGGGTGCTTGACGTGACAGTGTGCTCCAATCTGATTTTCGACCGGATTCTTCATCTGGGGGATTTGCGGACGAGCGGGCGCATCGATTTTGTCGGTGGCATCCGCGGCCTCGGGGAGCTGAAGCGCAGGGTTGACAGCGGAGAGATGGCTGCGGCATTTGCGCTTTACCCCGTATCGATGAAACAGTTGATCGATATCGCAGACAGCGGGTCGATAATGCCACCCAAGACAACCTGGTTCGAGCCCAAACTCCGCAGCGGGCTTGCGGTACATACATTCTGACAAATTCAATCACTCTAATATCAACAACATTATGACTAAACAAAAAACCAACATCGTGGCAATCGTGACAATGTGCTTCATCTTTGCGATGATTTCATTCGTCACCAATATGGCCGCGCCTTTCGGAAACATCTGGGGCCACCAGTACAGCTGGGCCGGAATGATGGGTAACATGATGAACTTCGCAGCATACCTCTTTATGGGTATCCCTGCCGGCAAGATGCTTGTCAAGGTGGGTTACAAGAAGACAACACTTATCGCACTTGCAGTGGGCTTCATCGGAATCTGCGTTCAGTATGTATCAAGCTTTGAGTCTCTTGCAGGCGCAGCAATCTATGTCTATCTGCTCGGAGCCTTCATCTGCGGCTTCTGCGTATGTATGCTCAACACTGTTGTCAACCCTATGCTCAACATCCTCGGAGGTGGCGGAAACAAGGGTAACCAGTACATCCAGATCGGCGGTACTCTGAACTCCCTGACCGGCACTCTCACCCCTCTTCTGGTGGGTGTCCTCATCGGAACGGTAAGTGACTCGACTGCAATGTCAGACGTTTCTCCTCTGCTCTTCATCGCAATGGCAGTCTTCGCAATCGCCTTCGTCATCATCAAGTTCGTCAACATTCCCGAACCCGCTCAGGAGCGCAAGGTCGAGAAATACGAGAGCAGCGCCTGGCATTTCCGCCACTTCGTTCTCGGTGCATTCGCCATCTTCTTCTATGTAGGTATTGAAATCGGTATCCCTTCACAGGTCAATTTCTATCTTGCTGACGCTTCTGCAAAGGGTGCCGGCATCGCAGTGAACGGTGCTGCCATCGGAGGTGCCATCGCAGCTATATACTGGTTACTTATGATGGTCGGCCGTATCTGCTCTTCAGCCATTTCCGGCAAGATCAGCACACGCACCCAGATGGTTACCGTCTGCTCCGTGGCCCTGGTTCTCGTCATTGCAGCCATCTTCACTCCCAAGGCAGTTACGGTAAGTATGCCCGGTTACAGCGCCGCTGACGGTTTCGCAATGTTTGAGGTTCCCGTAAGCTGTCTGTTCCTCGTCCTCTGCGGTCTGTGCACTTCCCTTATGTGGGGCGCAATCTTCAATCTTGCGGTCGAAGGCCTTGGCAAATATACCGAGCAGGCTTCCGGTATCTTCATGACTCTCGTGATCGGTGGTGGAATAATGCCCCTCATTCAGGAATTCATTGCCAAGAGTAATGTAGGCTATATGAACAGCTACTGGCTTGTAGTGGCTATGCTCGCTTATCTGCTTTACTATGCAGTTGCCGGCAGCAAGAACGTAAATAAGGATATCAAAGTTGACTAATTCATATATCACTATGGTGGACAAACAATATGTAGTCGGTATCGACGTGGGAGGCCAGACCTCCAAGATTGGCGTGGTTGATACACGCGGAGATGTTCTTTATCAGACAGTTATCCGTTCGGATATATATGGCGACGATGCGGAGGCTTTTCTCGCCGCCCTCGCTAAGGCTGTCAAGGATTGCATTGCGGCATCCGGCAAGGAAGGTGAAATCCGTGGCGTGGGCGTAGGCGCTCCCAACGGCAACTACTATACAGGTGAAGTGGCTTATGCTCCCAATTTGGCCTGGGCTTCCAAGAATGCCGTGAAGTTCGCGGAGATTCTCAGCCGCAATCTCGACGGCATCCCCGTAACCCTTACCAATGACGCCAATGCGGCTGCGATGGGTGAAATGACCTACGGTGCCGCCCGCGGTATGAAGAACTTCATTATGATTACTCTCGGAACCGGTGTGGGCAGCGGCATCGTCATCGACGGCAATGTCGTTTACGGTCACGACGGTTTTGCGGGTGAGCTCGGACATACCACTGTCGTGCGTCACAATGGACGTACCTGCGGTTGCGGGCGTCAGGGCTGCCTTGAGGCATATTGCTCTGCGATAGGAGTTGCCCGTACGGCACGCGAGTGGCTTGAACATTCCAATGAGCCTTCTCTCCTCCGCGAGGTGGAGAACATCACCTCAAAGGATGTCTATGAGGCTGCCCGTGAAGGGGACAAACTGGCCCTTTCGGTATTTGAATATACCGGCACTCTGCTCGGAAGGTCTTTTGCGGACTTCATCGCATTCAGCGCCCCCGAGGCCATCGTCCTCTTCGGCGGACTGGCCCGTTCCAAGGAGTTCCTCTATGAGCCTATGCTTAAGGCAATGAACGAGAATGTTCTCAAGCTCTGGAGAGACAAGGTGAAGATTATCTTCTCAAGTCTCAAGGAGAGCGACGCCGCCATCCTCGGCGCCAGTGCTCTTGCCTGGTAAAAAATTCTTTCCACAGATAGGGAAGCCGGCCTTCGGGTCGGCTTCTTTTGTCAGAAAAAGTTGCGTCAGAAGTTATTTATTCGTACTTTTATACTTACTTAGATGGTTTTTGGCCTGACTTATGGAAATAACATCTGACATATTGCACGACAAACTTAAGAAATTCTTTGGTTTTGACTCCTTTAAGGGAAACCAGGAAGCTGTCATCAAAGCCCTTGTCGAAGGGAATGATGTCTTCGTGCTTATGCCTACAGGAGGAGGAAAGTCCCTATGTTATCAGTTGCCGGCCCTGTGTATGGAAGGAACGGCTATCGTAATATCCCCTCTGATTGCCCTGATGAAGAATCAGGTCGATGCCATAATGGGCTTTGCCCACAATCAGGAGGGAATCGCACATTTTCTCAATTCCTCCCTGAACAAGACGCAGACTGCCGAGGTGAAGAAAGATCTCCTCAGCGGTGTGACGAAACTGTTGTATGTCGCTCCGGAATCCTTGACGAAAGAGGAGAACATACAGCTTCTCAAGCAGATAAAGATTTCATTCTACGCCATAGACGAGGCTCACTGCATCTCCGAATGGGGGCACGATTTCCGCCCCGAGTACAGGCGTATCCGCTCCATTATCGCTGAAATAGGAAAAGCGCCCATAATAGCGCTGACTGCGACCGCAACTCCCAAGGTTCAGTCCGACATCCAGCGCAATCTCGATATGCTTGATGCAAAGGTGTTCAAATCATCTTTCAACAGGCCGAACCTGTATTACGAAATCCGCGGGAAAAACAACCCCAAGAAGGACATAATCAAATTCATCAAGGAGAATCCCGGAAAGAGCGGAATAATCTACTGCCTGAGCCGCAAGAAGGTTGAGGAGATAGCCGAACTGCTGAATATCAACGGTATAAAAGCTCTTCCCTACCACGCGGGAATGGATGCCGCCACCCGCGGCCGCAATCAGGATGCGTTTCTTGCGGAGGAGGTGGACGTGATAGTTGCTACGATTGCCTTCGGAATGGGTATTGACAAGCCGGATGTCCGCTTTGTAATACATTACAACATCCCTAAGAGTCTGGAGGGGTATTATCAGGAGACGGGACGTGCAGGCCGGGACGGGCAGGAGGGCAGATGCATAGCTTTCTACAGGCACAAGGATATCCAGAGGCTTGAAAAGTTCATGCAGGGCAAGCCGGTTTCCGAACAGGAGATAGGTCGGCAACTGCTGATGGAGACCGTCTCATACGCGGAATCAAATCAGTGCCGCAGGAAGGTGCTGTTGAACTACTTCGGGGAGGATTATCCTGAATGCAATTGCGGTAATTGTGACAATTGCCTCTATCCTCAGAAGCAGTTCAACGGAAGGGAGGAAATATGCACGGTCATCGAGCTGGTGCTGTCGCTCAAGGAGTCGTTTAAGGCTGAATATCTGAGCAATATATTGTGCGGAGTGAGCAATTCCCTGATAAAGTCCTACCATCACCATCACAACGAGTTCTTCGGAATAGGAAAATCAAAGAGTCCCCGCTTCTGGAACGCTGTGATCCGTCAGGCATTGATTCTGCACTTCCTTGACAAGGATATAGAAAGGTATGGTCTGATATCGGTGACACAGCTCGGCAGAGATTTTCTGAACGCTCCTTATGACGTGATGCTTACCGAAGACCGTGAATTCGAGGAGGGAGAGGACGATGACAGCGACAGCCCGATGAACGCGAAACATCCTGCCGGATTGTCCGGAGCCGGAGATGCCGCCCTTGTTCCGATGTTGAAGAGTCTCCGTCAGGAAGTGGCCAAGAAACAGAGAATCCCCTCCTGGGTGGTGTTCTCGGATCCGAGCATAGAAGATATGGCTATCCTCTATCCTACAACCCTGGATGAACTCAAGAAGTGTCAGGGGGTAGGTGAGGGCAAGGCCAGAAAGTTCGGTCAGCCGTTTGTCGAACTTATCGCCCGCTACGTTGAGGAGAATGATATTTCGCGGCCCGATGACTTCATTGTGAGAACGGTGGCGAGCAAAGTGACCAACAAGGTCTTTATCATCCAGAGTATCGACCGCAGGATGCCCTTCGAGGACATTGCCCGTGCAAGGGATATGGAACTTTGCGAACTTATCGAAGACATTGAGAGCATCGTCAATTCCGGCACCAGGCTCAATATCGATTACTATATCAAGCAGACCATCGACGAGGACAAGATTGACGATATATTCACCTATTTCAAGGAAGAGGCCCAGTCCGACTCCGTCACCGACGCGATGAAGGAACTCGGCCGCGACTACGAGGAGGAGGAGGTCCGCCTCGTCCGCATCAAGTTCCTCTCGGAGTTGGGGAACTGATAACAATGACTCATAAAACTTTGAATATGAAGATTTTTGAAAAATACGGGGCGTACATACTTGCAATCGCCCTTTTTCTTGCAGCAGCCGTGATTTATTGCTCGCCGGTATTGCGAGGTAAAGTCCTATATGCCGGGGATATACAAAATTATATAGGTGCTTCGCAAGAGGTCAATCAATATCATCAGCAAACGGGGGACTATTCATTCTGGACGGGAGCTATGTTTTGCGGTATGCCTGATTATCAGATTGGGGGAGGACACTATGAGTCTGATGAATTGCTTTCTCCAATATCCAATCTGTTCAGTCATAGGGGAAATCCGGCACTAATGTTATTACTGTACCTGATATGCTTCTATGTGATGCTACGCTCTTTCGATATCAACAAATGGTTGAGCATAGTCGGTGCGTTTGCAATAACACTTTCTTCATATTTTCTTGTAATCATTCCGGCCGGACATTTTACAAAAATCAGCACCATCGCTTTCTGCGGAGTTGTTTTGGGCGGTTTCAATCTTATTTTCAACAGGAAATATCTTTTGGGTGCAGTACTTACAACGGTATTCGTTGCCTTAGGATTCAAACCCCATCCGCAGATGTTTTATTATTCCTTTATGCTGATTGGGGTTTTGTGGATTTCACTGGCGTGGGAGCATTTAAGAGAAAGGAACTATAAGGAACTTGTTGTTGCTACGGTTGTCTTTGCTCTCTCCGTTGCCATAGGAATCGGGACTGGTACAGGGAATGTGTTTGCAAATGCCGAATATACATCCGAGACGATGCGAGGCGGTCATTCTGATATCGTGGTGGAAGATGAGCCGGCAGATGTTGCAAAATCCAGAGGTCTGGACATAGAATATGCTACCCAGTGGAGTTACGGAATTGATGAAACGATGAGTTTTATGATTCCCGGCTTTATGGGAGGGGCAAGCAGCATCAATGTCGGCAAGGATTCTGATTTGTACAAAACGCTTGTCAAAAAAGGCGTTGCGCCGAGGGATGCCTCCAATTTCTGCCAAGGTGTTCCGATGTATTGGGGTGACCAGCCGTTCACGGCCGGCAATGTCTATATGGGAGCTGTCGTATGCTTTCTGTTCCTTTTGGGGCTTCTTATTGTGAAAGGGCCGTACAAATGGGCGCTTCTGGCTGCAACCCTGTTCTCGACAGCACTAGCCTGGGGGCATAACTGTCTATGGCTTACAGAATTCTTTTTCAAATACTTCCCGCTGTACAACAAGTTCAGAGCCGTTTCGTCAATCCTGATAGTTGCTGAAATAGCTATGCCTTTGCTGGGATTCCTGGCCATCAAGCAGATTATGGACGGGAACGTCGGGAAGGAGAAACTTTTCAAGAGTCTGTATATTTCAGGAGGGGTGACGGCTGGGATTTGTCTTTTATTCGCCCTGTTCGGAGGCGCGTTGTTCAGCTTTACCTCCCAATATGATGCCGGCTGGTCTTCAAATCTCCCGGATTGGCTTTATGCCGCGATTGTGGATGAGAGGGCTGCGTTGCTCCGTTCGGACAGCTTCCGCTCGTTCCTGTTCATTGCGGCGGCCTTCGGCCTGCTTTGGGTTTATGCGAAGGGCAAGCTCAAGACCGGTTGGATGATTGCCGTACTCGGAGTTCTTGTGATTGCGGATATGTGGCCTGTGGATAAACGCTATTTCAACGATGAAAACTTTATACCTGCATCACGGGCGCGGGACAATGCGTTCGTGATGGAAGGCTACGAAGAGCAATTACTTAAGGACACTTCTCATTTCAGGGTTCTTAATCTGACGACAAATACCTGGAACGATTCACGTACCTCATATTATCTGAAATCTCTTGGAGGCTATTCCGCCGCCAAACTCCGCAGATATCAGGACCTGATTGACCAGCACTTGAGCAAGATGCACTGGCCTGTCATCGGAATGTTGAATGCCAAGTATATCATAGTATCAGGGGAGGACGGTCAAGCCGTTCCTCAGATCAATCCGTTCGCCCTCGGAAACGCCTGGTTTGTGGACAAGCTGCACGTTGTGGAGAATGCTAACGAGGAGTCCGACGCACTCAATACGATAGACCTTACTCACGAGGCTGTCCTTGATAAGGAATTCGCTCCGTATGTCGACAACCTCAATCCTTCTTTCCCGAAAGGTGCGTCAGTTGTGCTGAACAAATACACTCCGAAAGAACTTGACTATACCAGCAACTCTTCAACTGCCGGTACCGTTGTATTTTCGGAAATTTATTATCCTTATGGATGGAAGGCGACCATCGACGGGGAACCTGTCGACCACTACCGGGTGAACTATATGCTCCGTGCCGTCAATGTCCCTGCCGGACAGCATAATATCCATTTCATATTTGACCCCGACAGCGTCCGCAAGGGTGATACCATTGCGGTAATCTGCATTATTGTTATGTATCTGCTCTGCTTTGCCGCCATCGGGGTGGGCATATACAGGAAAGTCAAGGAGGCCAGGTAGTATGCTGTCGGTCATCATCTGCACATACAACAGGGACAAATACATCTACAATGTCCTGGAAAGCCTGGCAAAGGGTACATTGCTGCCGTGCGAGTATGAAATTGTGGTTGTGGACAACAATTGCACGGACAATACCAAAGATGAACTGGCCCGTTTCCGTGCGGATTGGCCTGACGTGGATTTGAAGTATTTCCTTGAAACAAACCAAGGTCTTTCTTATGCCCGCAACCGAGGAATAAAGGAAGCCGAAGGCAGCATTTTGGTGTATGTGGATGACGATGCCTTTGTGAACGACCGCTATCTGGAGAACTACAAGGAACTTCTCGAGCGCCGCACCGATGTAAGTGCCGCAGGAGGCCCCATCATTCCACACTATGAGACCGGGTTTGAACCACGGTGGATGACATATCACCTCAAGCGGCTCCTGACCGGATATCTGTTCTTTGGGAACAAGGAGAAGTCCTTCCCCGGTGACAATTATCCCGGAGGTGGAAATGCCGCATACCGTAAGGAAGTGTTCGAAAAAGTCGGACTTTACAATGTGGAGTTGGGTCGCAAGGGCGGCGACCTTGGAGGCGGGGAGGAAAAGGACATCTTCGCGAAGATGAAAGCCAACAGAATGCAGTTCGTCTATACTCCGGGGAGCATCCTGTATCACAGCATCCCCGCATACAAGTTGGAGAAAGACTATTTCGACCGGGTCACCTGCGGCATCGGGGAGAGCGAAAGAAAACGGACCCTCGCCGTCTCCCGCAAGTCGTATGCCGTACGTCTGTTTAAAGAGGCCATCAAATGGGGCGGAACAATAGTGCTATGGCTGAAATATCTACTATGTCTTAAACCGGAGTGCGGAAACAAGCTGGTCCATTTCCGCTGGAATGTCACAAAACGGCTCGTCAAATAATCAAATTGCTGATAGTAACGTTATAGCGTTACTTGCTGTGTGTTGAGATTGTCTTCCAGTTGAGCGTGTGGTGAAGTAACAAGATATCAATCTTGATAAATAATCGCTATATTTGCTATGTGAAATATCAAATTTGATATGGTAGAAAATTTCTATATGCTGTCTGATACTGAAATCGTGAAGAGAATTTCAGACAGATTAAAGGGGGTCAGGTTGAAGCAAAATATTTCCAGGCAAGATTTGGCAGACAGTACCGGTGTATCGGTATCCTCAATCGTAAGAATGGAAGAGGGGGAAATCAAATCCTTCGATTCGTTTTTAAGGGTGCTTCGGACCTTAGGGAAAATGGATATACTTTTGCCTTTGGTGGAGGAAGAGGAATTGAGCCCGAACGAGTATTTCAATGCTGTGCAGGCGGCAAAAAATAAGATTCGCAAGCGGGCTTCCAAGAGCAAAGGTAAGAAATAGTAGGGTTCCTTATATCAATAGGCTCTGAGATATCACGCGTCTTTACTGCATCCTATCGGAATTTAATTGTCGCCTGATGTTATATTTACATTTGACGAATGTACTTTTACAAAGTTACAATTTTGTGCGGGTTTTCGAAACACTGAAATTTCCACAAAAACGTAGATCTGTTTCTGGTTATAGGATTTACGTTTTTTTTCGAGTGAAAATTCTTATACTTGAACTGCAAAAATCAGTTGCAAATATTAACTGGCTCAAGTGTATTTTGTAGGATAATATATAACGTTTTTATTATATATTTGTGGTGAAAGATGAAGTGGAGTGAGGTAAGAAGGATAGCGATGGCTAATGGCTGGTATTTATGGAGTCATGGTTCTCGGCACGACATTTTCAGGCATCCGGACAGAAATGATGTTCTTGTCCTGGAACGGCATGATAAAGAAGAAGTTAAGCCTGGACTATATCACAAATTAAGAAAACAGATAGGTTTTTGATGAAAACGATAGCACTGATTGAGAAAGGGAAAGACGGAACATACAGTGTATATGCTCCTGATCTTGAATCAACGATTGTGGGAGAGGGGACAACCGCAAGTATTGCAAGGGAGGATTTTGAATCGACTTATAGGGAGGTGTGCGAACAATTCCACGAAAGTGGTGAAAGTCTTCCCGAGGAACTTCAGAATCTCACATTTGAATACAAATACGACCTCGCGGCTTTGTTCAACTGCTACGATTTCATAAATGTTGGGAAATTTGCTGCAAGAGCTGGCATCAATCCGTCCTTGATGAGGCAGTACAGACAGGGGAAAACCTATATTTCTGCCAAGCAACTGAAAAAAATAGAATCCGCACTTCACGAATGTGGTCGATGCCTTCTTGCTGCCCATCTGTGATTTTTACTACATCCTATCGAATTTAATTATCGCCTGGCGTTGTATTTTTACATTTGAGCGAATGTATGAAAGATAGAAAAGGTCTTTTGGAATTGAAAAATATTTGTAATATTCTAAATATTAGCTAATTTTGTCCGTTGGCGTTCAATTTTACTTGAATGTTCAAAAATTTTGAACATATTGCTTGAATTATACGGACATGCAGAAATCTGAGATGAAACTATTGTTCTACCTTTTAGAGGATAAGGAGAACGTAAATAAGCCATTAAGGACAATATCTGGAAATACAGGTATGTCTCTGGGCTCAGTTCAGACTAAGTTTCACGAACTGGCAGAGGCAGGCTACATTGTTGATACTTCTAAAGGAAAGGCTGTTCGGAAACGCCGTCAGTTGATTGAGCGTTGGTCGCGAGGCTATGCTGACGGCCTCAAGCAAAAATATATGGTATGCAGGTTCCGTTTTCTGGCCCCGTCAGTGCGCGAACAGTGGAAAGACATTTCTCTTCCGCAGGGAACCTGCTGGGGAGGCGAGCCAGCTGCATACCTGCTGACAGATTATATCCGTCCGGAGAGATGGGACATCTATGTCCCCGAAAAGGCTGACGCGCTCATTTCCACCGGAAGGATGGTCCCTGACGGGAACGGGGAGATTTATGTCTACAAAAAATTCTGGTTAAGTGAAGGAGTCCCTCCGATGGTTGTCTATGCGGACCTTCTTGCCATGAATGAGGACAGATGCCTGGAGACTGCGGATAGAATAAAAGAACTGCTGTGAAAGAGTATGGAATCAGTGGAAATCAGATAGGCAATCCGGCCATCTTGAGGACGTTGCAGGCATTGAAGCAGGCATACGATGAAATGGGTGCACCTCTGTATGTAGTAGGCGCTGCCGCACGCGATATATTGTTGAAGGCCCTTGGAGTGGAGGATGTCCCTAGGCAGACAATGGATCTTGATGTAGCCGTATTCCTCGAGCAGTGGGATGAGTACGATGCTCTGACGTCGATACTTGAGGGAAAGGGGTTCAAGAAAGCTCCGGAAAAACAGAAGTTCCTGTACTCGATTCCAGATTTATCCGCTGTGTACGAGGTTGATGTCGTCCCATTCGGCGCAATTGCCTCTGATGAGCGGGTCGCATGGCCGCCTGATGGTAATCCAGTGATGTCGGTACGCTGTTTCTCCGATGTCATGAGCCATACATTACAGATAACCATTGACGGGACTCTGTCATTCAGGATAGCATCTATGAGCGGGCAGTGGCTCATCAAACTGGATGCTTGGAATGATCGTCATCTCAGGACGCGGAAAGATGCTGCTGACATGCAGTTCTTCCTTGAAAATGCCTATATCACTCTTGCGCTCAAGTCAGATGGTATTCCAGATGAAATCAGCCTGGATGCCGGTTCCTTTGATATTACCATTGCTGGAGCAGAGTGGCTTGCGTCTGAGATGAAGGCAATCCTTTCCGAGGAGCACAGGCGCCAGTATTCATCACTGATAAACAGCGAAGTCGCTCTGGAAGAAGACAGCTATCTACTTAACGATCTCGCTGATTATGCAAGAACCAGTTCGTTTGAAACCATAACAAGGGCCTTATCCAGAATGGCCGAAATCATAAGATCGCAATGAGGTCATTTGAGTTTGCCGAAGCCAGGTCATCAGCATTGACGGCATTATCTACAGCATGCTGGATATAATGGAATTCAAGGAATTGCCGTGAGATTCTTCTTAATGCAGGAGAGTTGATAAAGTAACAGGACTATATGCTCCAGGTCTGCTTTGACGCACAACTTGATTCAAGCAGGACTTGTATTTTCTGGAATGACAGAGTCGATCTTGCTCCGCGAAAACATAGGCCTCATCCAAAAGCAATTGGACGATTGTCTAAACTGAAAAAGTTTTTGCGATAAGTTTCCGAATTTGGAAACTTATTATTACATTTGCAATGTGTTGTAATATTGTGGGATTATGAAACAGAAGTTTAATTGTGATACGGCAAATATACTTGGAAGCAAGATTTCTTTTGTTCGTAAGTCCAAGAATATGACTCAGGAACAGTTGGGCCGTCTGGTAGGAATGAGCAAGAGCGGAATCAGTAAGATTGAAAGCGGACAGAAACGGATTTCAGCAGAGGAGGCAGTTGCTCTTATCGAATTGATGGGAGAGCGGATGGTGATTCAGATTCCGGGCTATGAGGAGAGCACCAAAATCCGCGAACTGAAATCCAAGTTCTTGTCCATCGGAACGTCTTGGTTTGCCCAAGAGTATGGTATGACTAATTCTGATGCCTTTAAGTTTCTGCTTCTTTATAAAGCAATTGACTTTATGGAAGGCAATTTCCTTCTTGAGCAGACATTGCCAAGGGCTCAGGTTGTCAAGGACCTTATGGTAATATGCTCTAACAATGGTGGCTGCATATGAAACTTCTTCACGGTTCAAATGTTGATGTGGCTCATCCGGCTTTAGAGGAATGCCACAGTTGACAGCATCATTGAGGAATACAAAGTTCAATACGGAGCCGCATATCTGGAAGACAAGAATACATCCAATACTGTTTCTGCACAGAAAAATCCTTATCACAACTAATACGAATCTAATATGAATGATATTATTATCAAAGCCAATAGCCTTCTTTCGAACTTGACAGCCTACATCGCATTGGAACATAACATCTCACCTCGCGATGCCGCTTCAATAGTAATGCAGTCAAAAATTGCTGATGACATTACTAGACCTGGCTCTCCGTATCTCGAAAAAACTGTCGAGCAACTTGCGGCCGA
>JAGHVE010000005.1 GCA_018064445.1 Candidatus Cacconaster equifaecalis | reverse complement strand
CGACGGCTTTCTCGAAATACAGGGAGTCGATCACGGCAGGTTCCGGTATGGTGCATTCCGCCGAAGCCTCGTAGTCCAGCCACTTGACGTGCAGCTTATAGCTTTCCCCCGGAACGCCGCGCATTGTCGAGGATGTGAAATAGTTCCTGATAACGAATCTGTCTGTCAGACGGGCAGTAAGATATTCCTTCTCTCCGTTATGTTCGATATAGACTTCCGCATATCTCAGGATGTGCTCAGTTATGTCGCTGACAGGCTGAGGTGTAGAACTGACAGGAAGCGTGCTGGATACCAGCACCACAGGCGCGTGACCGCTCTCTATCCACCCTTCGACCACGAGCTCCTCGATATTGTCCGATTCGAGATAACTGTTGTCGCAGGCGGCAAAGGCAAGCAGTGCAAGTATGTACCAGAACCTTTTCATCAGAATTTGCAATAATAGTTTATTGACGGCATCACGGGTATGATGAGCGTTGCGGGAGCATAACTGTACTTGCCGTCCTTGATTTTCAGCATAGCCATCATCTGGTTCTTGCGCGCAGTCACGTTCTGGACTGAGATGTTGATACCGTCCTGGAAGCGGCCCTTGGTCCGTATGTTGAAACTGGCTGAAAGGTCGAGTCGGATGTAAGGAGACAGGCTCCTGGAGTTGCGCTCACCGTATTTCACCATCAGTTTCTGATTGAGGAAATATGCCGAAGATATTGGCGTGTAGGGCATTCCGGAAGCGAAGATGAAGTTGCCGCCGAATTCCCATCTGTTTATCTTGTATGACGCGACGGCATTGAGTTCATGAGGACGCTCGTGTGAAGAAGGGTAGATGTAGGGGAAATTGGGATTGTCGAATCTGCGAAGGGCGCGCCCCCAGCTGTAGCTTATCCATCCTGTCAGACGTCCACTGTTCTTCTGAACCTGGACAGTGGCTCCGTAATTGTAGCCTTCTCCATTGAGCAGCATATTCTGGAGCTTGTAATTGCCCCCGATTATCTCCGACACGAAGCCCGAATACTCGACCATGTTCCAAAGCCTTTTCCCGTAAGCCTGCACATTGAACGTGAAACTGTCTCCGGGCAGGTTGACCGTATATGACAAGGTCCCGTAAAGAGAGGCCTGGGGCTTGGAATACTGGCCTGCTCCAAGCCAGAATTCAACGGGGAATCCGCTGCTCGTCAAACCTGTCATAAACAGGTACTGATGCTTGTATCCTAAGTCCAGACTCAGCCTTCCGCCTTGATAGAAATTGTATTCGGTGAATATTCCGGGATCCAGGCGGGGGAAAAAATCGTGGTTTGAAATGTCGGAATACAGACTTGCCGCAAGGCTCGGCTTCAAGGTGAAGTCGCCCAGAAACAGACGGTAGGAAGAACGGAGCGTCCCCAGTATCGCGTGCTGCTTCGGCAGGATTATGGCTCCCGTTCCCGTAGAGGAATCATCGCTTATGTTCTGGGGTTGTATGTTGTAGTAGTCGGCCTCGGCGGCGAACTCCCAGTTGCGCCATTTGGCCCTGCTCTGAAGCCCGACGTCGACGATGTAGTCATCGGCCCTTCCGGAATTGGCCGTCAGCATCAGGTCTCCGTTCATGAAATATGCGCTCGCATAGGCCTGGGTGGTCATTTTCAACCCGTCCTTGTGATGGCGCCATCGGACGTTGGCGACGGCATTGCCCCACTCCGCCCCTATCCGCGAACTGGCGATGTCCGCATCGATCTTTCCATTGTCGAGGCCGAAATAGGCATTGGCGTCGATGGTATTGTATCTGTCCGGTACAAAGAGATAGCCGGCATTGATGTCGTAGAACTTGTAGTTCATTTCCGCACCGTCCATTTTCAGCAGGCCCTTGTAGAACACGTCTATGAAGGAACGCCGGCCTGAGATGACCAGTGAGGATTTCTTTCCTACAGGGAATGCCATTGTGGCGTGAGTGGAAACCGGTCCCAGGTTGGCTTCTCCGTGAAGCGCGTGGTAGAGGGTGTCCGCCGTGTCCAGCCCGAGCTCCCCTCCTATCCTGCGGGAATCCGTCGAAGTATTGAAACGTATGTCCTTGAAATGACCGGGATTGAACACGGAGAACAGGCCGAGGATGCGTCCCTGTCCGAAAACGGGCACGTCGCACAACTTGATGATGCTCTGGCTGGATTCACATCCCTGGATCTTGAG
>JAGHVE010000135.1 GCA_018064445.1 Candidatus Cacconaster equifaecalis | reverse complement strand
ATAATAATCAATTAAATTATTTGGATATTAATTTTTTGATATTTAAATTTGTCAAAAATAATGTTCAAACCACTAATATCAATTAAGATGAAGACACTCGTTGATCAGATTAACGCTGAAATCGCCGCTTTTCAGGTAAATGCAGCAGCTCAGGTTGAGAAAGGCAACAAAGCCGCCGGAACTCGCGCACGCAAGAACGCCCTCAACATCACCAAACTTCTGAAGGAATTCAGAAAAGTATCTGTTGAAGAGGCTAAGAAATAGTTCCCGCGACATTTGAAAATCACCGGCTTCCCCTTTCAGGAGGCCGGTTTTTTTTACGCGAGGATTTTTGAAAGGACCTCTATGAGAAGATCCCCGTCCTGGGCGCTGCCGCGGCCGCTCCCCTTGCTGACCATATCATATTCCTTCAGGACCGATATGATATTTATCAATTTCGGCAAAGGATAATTTCTGAGCGCAGTTGAATATTCTTTTGAAAAAAAGGCATTTATACCCAGGGAGGCCAGAGCCTGCGACTGTGACATACCGCTTTGCTCCATTGCGGCGATATTCAGCAATTTGATGAAATGACTCGACAATGAGGCCAACGTTACAACAAGCGGATATCTTTTCGGAGACTGTGCGTAAAAATGCGCTATCCTGAAACACTTGAGAGTATCTTTGAGCGACAAGGCCTTGGTCAACTCAAACACGGAATACTCCCTGCTCATCCCGATATTCGCTTCAATATCCTTTGCGGTCACGGTTCTCGTACCGGGAGGAAGCACTTTCATCAACTTGTCCACCTCAACCGCAATTTTCTGCAGATTGACGCCCGAGAACTCAGCCAGCAGACCTGCGGCGTCAGGTGCAATCTCCAGTCCCCGGTCGGCCATAAAAGCTTCGATTACTGACGGCATCCTGTAATCAGGAACCTGTTCAGACTCGAACACCACCCCGACCTGACCGGCCTTCTTGTAGAACGATGTCCTCTTGTCAATGCCCTTTGCGCTTTTGGTGGGATCGTTCACAGTCTTGTAGCACACTACCAGAACCGTCGAGGGCATCATCGCATCCAGATAGACGGAGAGATTTTCGATCTTATCCATCATCTGGGCCTCTTTCAGAACGACCATCTGCCTTGATATCATCATCGGAAACTGGCGCGCAGCCTCAACGACACGCAGGGCAGTGGTATCGGCACCGTAAAAGACAATCTGCCCGAAATCCCTCTCCTGCGGAGGAATGACCCGTTCCATCAGAAGATCACAGAGAGCGTCTATATAATAATGCTCCTTCCCGTGAAGCAGATAAAACGGCGCTATGTCCCCATTTTCTATCCGGGACTTGATTTTCCTGAACTCCTGAGCAGTATCTGTCGCTGTCCGTGCCATAACTTACAAATATATGAAATTTTACTAACTTTGCCGTCATGTTCGCTGAAGCTCTCAAGGGAAAAATATTCGACACCGTTGCCCGGTGTGCAGGGGACAAGGGCGTAAAGGCCTTCGTCATCGGGGGTTATGTGCGTGACTATTTCCTCCGGAGGCTCTGCACCGACATCGACATAGTGGTGGAAGGGAGCGGCATCGACCTTGCGACCTCCGTTGCAGAAGCTCTTCACACAAACGTTTCCGTTTTCAAGAATTTCGGAACCGCGATGCTGAAATACAGGGGTACGGAGGTGGAATTCGTTGGCGCAAGACGGGAATCCTACAGGGCCTCCTCAAGAAAGCCCATCGTGGAGGACGGCAGCCTTGAAGAGGATCAGATGCGGAGGGATTTCACCATCAATGCCCTTGCATTCAGTCTGAACAAGGATGATTTCGGCGCTCTCGTCGACCCTTTCGGAGGAATCCGCGACCTTGCCGACGGGATTATCAGAACCCCTCTTGACCCCGACACGACATACAGCGACGACCCTTTGAGGATGCTCCGTGCAATCCGTTTTGCAACGCAGCTGGGATTCACCATCGTGGACGAATCGGTCTCTTCAATCAGAAGAAACAGAGGCAGGATGTCTATCCTTTCTGCCGAACGCATAGCCACGGAACTGAACAAGATTCTTTTGAGCGACACCCCCTCCAGAGGCATTCGTCTGCTTGACGAATGTAACCTGCTCAACTGCATTCTCCCCGAAATCACCGCTCTCAAGGGAGTTGAGACAATGGAGGGCCGGGGCCACAAGGATAATTTCAAACATTCCCTCCAGGTGCTTGACAACGTGGCGCAAAGCAGCGGTTCTCTCTGGCTGCGATGGGCCGCACTACTCCACGACATAGGCAAGGCTCCGACAAAGAAATATGAGCCGGGAATCGGCTGGACCTTCCACGGTCACGAGTACGTCGGTTCCAAGATGGTCAAGCCCCTGTTCCGAAGGCTTGCAATGTCCCAGAACGAAGATATGAAGTATGTGCAGAAGCTGGTGGCGCTTCATCTGCGGCCGATAGCATTGGTGACGGATCAGGTCACGGACTCGGCGGTGCGCAGACTTCTCTTCGATGCGGGCGATGACGTGGACGACCTGATGATTCTGTGCAAGGCCGACATAACTTCCGCGAACGAGCAGAAAGTGGAACGGTTCAAAAAGCAGTACGAGCACGTCCGCGAAAAGCTGATCGAGGTTGAACAGAAAGACAATGTCCGCAATTTCAAGAACCCTATCACGGGGGATCTGATTATGGAGAAATACGGCATCCCTCCCTGCCGCACGATTGCCGTAATAAAGGATACTGTCAAGGAAGCCATCCTCAACGGGGAGATTCCAAATGATTATGATGCCGCCTACTCGCTGATGGAGCAGAAAGTGGAAGAAATGAAGGCTGCCGGACAATTCGGTGTGATATGATGGAAAAAGTCTTCGATCCGCTCCGGCGCAAGGAAGTGCCCCTCACTCCGGAGGAAAAAGTCAGGCAAAATTTCATAGCATATCTCCACGATGAAGGAGGAATCCCATTTGTCAGAATGAGCAGCGAATGGCCGTTCAGGTACAACGGAAGGCTCTATCGGGCTGACATAATCGTATTTGACAGGTCCCTCAACCCTGAAATGCTGGTCGAATGCAAGGCTACGTCCGTGACGCTGGACAATTCAACAATCGAACAGGCGGTCCGGTATGCGAGGGTGCTCCGTCCCCGCACCGTCGTCATCACAAACGGAAACACCACATACGCTTTCAATCTTGACCCTTCCGGCACGAATTATCTCCCCACAGACCGGCTGTTTTGATAAATTTGTTACCTTTGCGGATTGACACAAAAATTGCTTATGCAAGGTTTCCTGACTGTACTTTTGCTCATACTGTCGAACATTTTCATGACATTCGCCTGGTATGGACAGCTGAAACTGTCCCAGATGGGAAAAATCACTTCCGACACGCCGCTGATTATCGTGATATTGATGTCCTGGGCGATTGCCTTTATAGAGTATATCCTTATGGTGCCCGCCAACAGAATAGGCTCAAACATAAACGGAGGCCCGTTCAATCTCCTGCAGCTGAAGGTTATACAGGAAGTCATCTCCCTGACCGTATTTACTGTGATTGTGGCTTTGGTCTTCAAGAGCGAAACCATCGCCTGGAATCATATCGTTGCTTTCATTCTTCTGGTGGCCGCGGTATTCTTTGTATTTCTGAAATAAGAGAGAGATTATGTTGAGAAGATCCTGGGTCGAGATAAAAACTGACACGATTGTCGAAAACTACCGCATTTTCAAGTCCCATCTGCCGGAGTGGCAGCAGATAATGGCCGTAGTCAAGGCTGATGCCTACGGTCACGGAGAAATGCAGGTGGCACGGGCATTGAAGGATGTAGGATGCGCCAATTTCGCCGTGTCGAACATAGAGGAGGCCGCAAGTCTCAGGGAGGCGGGAATCACCGGTCAGGTCCTGATTCTGGGCTACACTCCCGTTTCGATGAAGGAGGAGCTCAAGCGTCTTGACATAACCCAGGCTCTTCTGAACGAAGAATATGCAGAGCTGATGTCAGGCTGCGGAATAAAGGCCCAGTTTGCCATCGATACAGGTATGAACCGGATCGGCCTCGATGCGGACGTCCCCTCCGAATGTGAACGGATAATACGAAAATACCGGTCCGGCTTCGGATTGACCGGACTCTTCACCCATCTCTGCGTTGCCGACACAGACTCTGAGCGCGATTTCACAGAGGGGCAGATTGCAAAGTTCAGGACCGTTGCGGAGTCAGTATCCGACCTCAGCCTGCCCTACATACATTGTATGAACTCGGCAGGAGGACTCAGATATCAGCCTTACGGCAATCTGGTCAGACTCGGCATCATCCTGTACGGATTGAAACCGGATATATCCAACACTCTCCTCCCCGGAATAAAGCCCGCACTCGAGTGGAAATCCGTCATATCCGAAATCAACTGGCTCAAAGAGGGAGAAACGGTCGGCTACGGCAGGACCTTCAGGGCTGACAGGCCGATGAAGATTGCAGTCATCCCCACCGGCTATGCCGACGGACTGGACCGGATGCTGTCCAACAGAGGATGCGTGTTCATCCACGGAAAGAAGGCTCCCATAATCGGCAGAATATGTATGGACCAGATGACAGTTGACGTCTCGGACATTCCCCAGACCTCTTTTGAAGATGAAGTGACTCTGATTGGAAGCGGGTACACGGCCGATGATATGGCAACCTCAATCGGGACGATAGGTTATGAAGTTGTATGCGGAATCTCAAAGAGGGTCCCTAAAATATATATCTGATGCACAAGCTATTCATTGCTTTATACCGCTATTTTTCGAAGCACGGGGCGGTTTTTCACGCCACCGTCATCATTTCAACCGTTGTCTTCGGCTTTTTCGCATCCAGAATCCATTTTGAGGAGAACATCATAGCTCTTCTTCCCAAAACGGACGAAAGCAAGAAGAGCGCCGTCGCCTTCGCCGACATCAAAGTGAAGGACAAGGTTTTCGTTCAGATAACCGGTGACGGAGTCGCCCCAGAAGAGCTTGCCGCCGCGATGGACTCCTTTGTCGGGATGCTCGAAGAGGCCGGCGGAGACAGATTCATAGACAATATCCTGTACAAGTTCGACTCGGACGACATTATGAACCTTGTGGATTATGCGACAGGGGCCCTGCCCTGCCATATTCCGGCAGAGTTGTACCCCGCGATAGACTCCCTGATGAATGAAGAGGCGATAGACAGCCTGAAAAAAGGGCCGTCGCCTCTGAAGAAGGCAATATCCTACGCCCTGGTCGACGGGCATCTCCTGAGCGCCGACAGCACCGTGGCCCTGGCATATATAGCGCCTTCTTTCCCGTCACTCGACACCAAATCGGGTACAGCTATGGAAAACGTTCTCGGGAAAGTCGCCGCCCGTTTTGAGAAGGATAATCCCTCATTGAAGGTTCTGTACCACGGCTCACCGATAGAAGGGACCTACAATGCGAAGCAGATCAAGAAAGACCTCGCCACTACCGTGGGCATATCGATAGTAATCATCTGCTTTCTCATCTGCTACTGCTTCAGGGGAAGGAAGACACTGTTCCTGCTTCTGGCGCCGGTCGTCTACGGAGCGCTGTTCTCTCTGGCCTGCATATACTGGATAAAGGGCAGCATGTCATTCATTGCCATAGGAATAGGAGCTCTTGTCCTTGGAGTCGCATTGAGCTATTGTCTCCACGTCTTCACACACTACAAGTTCGTAAGCGACCCGGAGACGGTGATACGCGAACAGACAAGACCCGTCATTCTGGGAAGCCTCACAACGATAGGTTCGTTCGCCGGACTGCTTTTCACCTCCAGCGAACTGCTCAGTGATTTCGGACTGTTCGCCTCCTTCACCCTGGTCGGAACGACATTTTTCGCACTCGCCTTCCTGCCGCAATTCTTCAGCAGCAAGGAAGAAGGACGCAACGAACAGGCTTTCGAAGTCATCAACAGGATTAACTCCTACCCGATAGACAGGAACAAGTTTGCAGTCATAACCCTCGTTGCCGTCATCGCAGTCACCGCAGTCACCTCCCGCTATGTGAAATTCGACAGTGACCTGAGCAACATCGGGCATCGTGAACCGAAAGTGGTTGAATCGGAAAGGCTGTATGCAGAAAAGGTCAACCGGTTCCATCATCCGCAATATTTTGCAGCCTGCTCCACAGACCTTGACAGCGCCTTGATAATGAACAAGGCCGTATTCCGGGTACTGGACTCCCTCAAGAGCGCAGGCACAATCTTCGATTTCAACAGTCCCAAGGCTTTCCTCCTCCCCACGGAGGAACAGCAGGCCAACATAGAAGCATGGAAGAACTTCTGGACTCCGGAAAGAGTGGAACGGGGCTATGGTCTTCTTGCCGGATATGCCGAAAGGAACGGATGGGAGGAAAAGACAGGATATGACATACCGGCCACGTTCCGTCTGATGACGGAGGTCGACTACGCCCCCACTTCGTTGATTGAAAGCGGAGCAATCCCGGATGCATTCCTTTCCAATTATGTCGAGAAGGTGGATGACAAATGGCTTGTGATGTCAAGTGTGATGCTTGACACCAGAAGAGACCTGAAGGTTGACAGGATAGTGGCCGATGCCGCCAATATGGTCGTACTTGACCCGTTCTTCTATACCGGAGATATGGTTAAGATAGTACACGACGACTTCAACGTGGTCCTGCTGATATCCTCGCTGTTCGTCCTTGCGGTGCTGCTTCTCTCATTCCGCAGCATAGTCATTTCATTGATAGCATTCCTGCCGATGTTCGCGAGCTGGTATGTGGTCCAGGGAGTGATGTCCATCTTCGGGATAGAGTTCAATCTGGTGAACATAATGATTTCCAGCTTCATCTTCGGCATAGGAGTTGACTACAGCATTTTTGTGATGGACGGACTTATCAGCAAGGAAAGGAGCGAGGACTCACACCTCATACTATGCCACAAGGCAGCCATACTGTTTTCCGGCGCGACTTTGCTGATTGTCATCGCCTCGCTTCTGTTTGCAAGGCATCCGGCCATCTATTCCATAGGCATCAGCACGATTATCGGAATGTCATCGACAATCCTCATCACATATACGCTGCAGCCGCTGCTTTTCCGCACGGCGATGAAGAGCAGTTTCATAAGGAAAAACACACTTAAACAGAAATAATGAAAAGGATTCTTTCAACCGTCATCGCCGCAACTTTCTCACTGGCACTTTTCGCACAGGACAACACCGCCATTCTAAACAAGATAAAGGAGAAGGCCCCATCAACCATATCTTCAGGATTCACTGAAACCCGTTCTTCCGTCTCCGCACCGAAAGATTGCAAGACCCTCACCGGCAAACTTGAATTCAAGACTCCGGAGTTCCTTTCAATGGAATACGACAACGGAGAACTTTTCAAGATTGACGGTAACAGGATGAACATTCTTCGCGGTGAGAAGAGCCTCTCCTTCGACCTTGCCAAGAACAAGCCGATGAAAAACCTGAGCCATCTTCTCATCTATGCCTTCCGCGGGATGGTGCAGGAACTCGTGGACGAACAGGACACCACTCTGCTGATTTCATCCGACAACGGGGAATACGTCATTACACTGGCGGCAAAGGTCCAGGCCGTCAAAGGCTACAAGAATGCCACATTCCGGTATGACAGCGCAACCGGACGCATCAAGTCGATGTATCTCGTGGAATTTAACGGAAAATCAACCGGTTACGAACTGAAATAGATTCCTAGAACAGGTAACCGAGGTTGACGTAGAATGCTCCGGTCCCGTCCTGATTGTAGATGGGACTGTTCTTCATGAAGTGTGATAGCGGCATACCGTAATCGACGGCGATAATGAAGTTCTCGTTCATAATGAATCTGAAGCCGGCACCGAGAGTTACGTGGGGCAGATCTTTCTCCTTGCCGAGGACAGGCGTACTGACCCAACTCTTCAGTCCGGACAGGTCCTTGCCTTTCGTCGTCATTGTGCCGTCGCTGAAGAGATTCAATCCGAGCGCGATGTTCTGCTTGCCGACAAGGAACTTCACGAACCTCCATCTGAATTCAAGATTGTAAGTGGCGGCATCAAGACCCCATACGCGTGAACGCATCACACCACGGACAGTGTTGAATCCGCCAAGGCCTTCCAAATCCTGTTTCTCCCCCATCACCGTCATATAAGGCAGAGCATAGAAAGGAGCATCCCCGAAAGTACCTTCATAATTCAGTCGGTAGGCGAATGTCAGCTTGTCCTGTTTCACGATGGGGAGGTAATGTCTCCAGGTCAGCGAATATCTGTAGTAGGGATTCTTGGATATTCCGGGTATTGCAGCGGTGAAATGACCCTCAGCCCAGATGCCGCTTGAAGGTGCCCCTTCCTTGTCTCTTGTGTCATATACCAGACCTGCACGCAGACCTGATGAAAATCCTCCCTCCGCCTCATTTTCAGTAATCACGCCCGCCTGCTTGTATATGTCGAACAGAGTGGGCATATCCTCCGGATAGGCCTCTTCCGGTTTTTTGTTCTTGTTTATGCTTGCATAGTCAATGGAGCCGATCTTGTGGTAATAGGCGAAGATGCCGGCTTCCCACTGAAGGTTGTCCGTTATCCTGCCGAGAAAATCGGACTTGAACATGAATTCGTTGCGGGCAAGACGGTAGAAGGGGGAAAAGATGAAACTTTCACCGTCCTTCCCATCCTGTATCCTTGCATAATCATAGTAGCTCTCGTAACCGTTGAACCCGTAGAAATCGTACGCCTTGTCTATGGTGGCCCTGAAGGAGGAACTCCAGCGGACGTTGGGAATCAGTGTCTTGTTGTCATATCTGAGTTGATAGAGCTGGGAGCCCTTTGTGAAGAACGATGCTTCAAGATAAAGTTTGGAGTTGTAGTTCGGATAGTTGCTTCCGTCTCCGAAATTGAACAGTTGCACCACTGCACCCAACTGGAGTCCCTTGTCGGCATCAAACGCTACAACAGGAAGAGGACCGAAATTATATCCGGTCTTTACAATCTGATTGGACTCCTGCGCAAGGAGGCCGAAAGAGAGTGACAAAAGGAAAAGTGTGACAGTCAGCCTTTTCATATTCTTTTCATTAGTAATTTGATTGCGAAAGTTAGCAAAAAAAAGTAAATTGCGTCAAATTGATCGAAAAATCGAAAAATGGAGATTATACTTGCTTTCACAGGTGGAGCGGCCGTGGCGGCCCTGATATCATGGCTGATTGCCAGAAGCATTGTCAAGGCCCGGATAGAAGAGACTAAACGGGATATGCGGGAACGCAATGAGGAGGCTATGTCAATGCTTCAGTCCAATTTCAACGAGACCATAGCAAAGGTTTCCGCCCAGGTCAAATCTGAAACGGGGGAGATGCTCAAGGCCCGGCAGGAGGAATTCTCGATTTCCAGCAGCAGGAGCCTGGGGCAGATCGTCGATCCCCTGAAGGAGAATATCGCGGAACTCCGGAAGGCTATGGAGGCGGAGAACAAGGAACAGGCGGAAAGGAACGGGGAAATGAAGGAAAGGATCCGCAACCTTATGATTCACAGCGAGGCCGCGCGCAAGAGCGCGGATGAACTTGCAGCCGCATTCAAGCACGGCAGCAAGGTTCAGGGAGACTGGGGAGAGACCATCCTTGAAGAACTTCTCACGTCACAGGGGCTGACAAAAGGCATCCACTTCGATGTCCAGGCTGTCATACGGGACAGAGACGGCAAGGCGCTCCATTCCGAAACGGGAGGCACAGTCCGTCCTGACGTGATTCTTCACCTTGACGAGCACCGCGACGTCATAATAGACTCGAAAGTTTCCCTCACGGCCTATGTGGACTATGTTAACGCAACAGAACAGACGCAAAGGGAGAACTTTCTCAAGGCCCACGTCGACAGTCTGAAGCGTCACGTCAAGGAACTTTCCGCAAAGGATTATTCAAGTTATATCCAGCCTCCGAAAGTATCTGTAGGATACGTGATAATGTTCGTCCCCAATGTGGGTGCGCTGTGGTCCGCGCTTAATGCCGAACCGTCACTGTGGAGACGCGCCGCCGAGATGAACGTGTACATTGCCGACGAACAGAGCCTGTATGGGGCGCTGAAGATGGTCAGCCTCACCTGGACTCAGGTTGCGCAGGCCCGCAACCACGAGAAAGTGTATGAGCTTGCGGGCGAAATGCTGGAAAGAGTCGGAATGTTTATGGAGAGATACGAGGCCGTCGGCAAGGCCATAGACAAAGCCAAGGAAGAATATGACAACGGTATGAAGAAACTCTCCCCCCAGGGACAGAGCATTCTCAACACATCCGGGAAACTCATAAGTCTGGGCGCCAAAAGCAGCGACAAGCACCCGCTGAAAGCCCTCTCCGGATCCCGTGAATCCGACAGCGCCGGTCAGAACTGAAGCTTGCGGGTCGATTCGTCCAGGATTGTTATCCGCACTTTCAAGGTATCTTCCGGCAGCAGTTCCTCTATCATTTCGGGCCACTCGATGAAGCAGAAAGACCCTGAGTCAAAATACTCGTACAGGCCGATGTCGAGCGCTTCCGAAATTTTGTTGATCCGGTAGAAATCAAAATGATACACGCTCTCCCCTCCGGCATCGACATATTCGTTGGCGATGGTGAAGGTCGGACTGGTGACTGTGTCCCGAACTCCCAGTTCGTTGCACAGGGCGGTTATGAAAGTGGTCTTTCCCGCCCCCATTCCGCCATAGAAGGCAATAATCCGTGAATCACCTATCGCATCAAGAAAAAGTCCGGCGCACTTGCCGAGTTCTTCGGTAGAATTTATGATTATCTCTGACATCGTATGTTGTCGCCGTCGAAATTTCTGTACTGTACGGCTTCGCTTATATGCTGCAAAGATATAAAATTATCGCCATCAAGGTCAGCGATGGTACGGGACAGTTTCAATATTCTCCCGTATGCCCTGGCTGAAAGGTTCATCTTGTCTACCATTCCCTTGAGGAACCTCTTCTCCACCTCCCCGATATTGCAGTGGCGGCGGAGCTGTTCCACGTTCATCTGCGAATTGGTGAAGATGTTCTCTTTCCGGAACCGTTCCGCCTGTATCTTCCGCGCGGCAACGACCCTTGCCGCAATGTCCGCGCTCGACTCCGCCAGTTCATTTTCCACAAGTTCCTCCGAAGAAACACGCCTGACAAAAATCTGCATATCCATACGGTCGAGCATCGGTCCGGAGAGTTTGGAGACGTACCGTTCAATGGCAGTCTGAGTGCAGTTGCACCTCCCCGAAGGGTCTCCATAATATCCGCAGGGGCAGGGATTCATCGAGGCAATCAACATAAAATCAGAAGGATACTCAACTTTGTACTTCACTCTTGATATCGTCACCCGGCCATCTTCCACAGGTTGCCGCAGGGCTTCGAGGACGTGCTTGGGAAACTCTGCTATCTCATCCAGAAAAAGGACCCCGTTATGGGCAAGCGATATCTCACCGGGTCTTGCAGAAGGCCCGCCTCCCACCAGCGAACTGAGGCTTGCGCTGTGGTGCGGAGCCCTGAACGGCCTCTCCTTCATCAGCCCCGGTCCCCTCCATTTCTCTCCTGCAATGGAATATATCTTGCTTGTCTGGAGAGACTCTTCAGCCGTCATAGGCGGCAGTATCGACGGAAGACAGGAGGCCAGAAGGGTCTTTCCGCTCCCGGGAGAACCGGAGAGAATCAGATTGTGGCCGCCTGCAGCCGCTATCTCCAGCCCCCTCTTGGCGACCTTCTGTCCCTTGACATACTTGAAATCAGTGGGAAGTCCGGTGTCCCTGTCAGGTTCACTGACCGGAGATGGCTTTACCAGAAACTTCCCGATTACAGGGCTCCCAGCCTCCGCCGTCAGCAACTCTATGACCTGGGATAATCTGTCGACTCCGAGAATCTGTATGTCCCTGATATCACAGGCCTCCACCGCAGACTCCTTCGGCAGTATGCAGCCCCGGAAACCCTCCTCTTTCGCGTGGATTGCCGCCGGGAGGGCTCCGGGCACAGGCCTGATGCTGCCGTCAAGAGCAAGTTCTCCCATCAGGATATACTCGGACAGATGCGGCATCGCCACGTCCCCCGAAACTGCAATTATCCCAAGGGCAATGGCCAGATCGAAGGCGGAACCCTCCTTGCGGATGTCAGCGGGAGCCAGATTCACGACAATCTTACGGCCCGGTACTCTGAACCCGTAGGAGCCGAGTGCCGTGAACACCCTGAGCAAGCTCTCCCGCACGGCACTGTCCGGAAGCCCCACCAGATGGATTCCCACCCCCGGCGTGACATCCACCTCTACAGTCACAGTCACCGCATCAATCCCGATGCAGGTGACGCAAAAAGTCTTGTACAACATAGTGCAAAGAAGAGGCAAAGTCCACCCCTATCCAAGGCCGTTCACCACATTTACAGAATGTTGGAAAAATTTGTGATTTGTTGGAAAAATCAATTATTCGTAATTTTGCGCTATGAGAAAAACAGCAATTTTCGCACTGTCCGCCATCTTAGCGGCAGCCTGCACCACGGGTCCCTCCTCAGAGGTTGTGGCCCCACTTGATTCAATCTCCATCAACATATCGGAAAAATGTGCCGGCATATCTCCTGATATGTACGGTATCTTCATCGAGGAAATAAACAATTCCGGGGACGGTGGAATGTACGCCGAACTGGTCAGAAACAAGAGCTTCGAAGACCTTGAGCTGCCGGAAGGCTACCACGTGGAAGACGGCAGGCTGGTAACTCCTCTTCAGTATCACCACATCAGGGGAGAGATGGTGCAGACCGCCCACCCCTGGCCGTCAGACCCGGTGCCAGGATGGACTCTCGAAGGAGACGCGACAATGGTTCTGACCAAAGAGAACCCTATGTTCGAATCAGCTCCCAACAGCTTGAAAGTCAACGTCGGCAGTCAGGCTGTTCTGACCAACGGAGGCTATTGGGGAATGTATCTGCAGAAAGGGATGGACTACGAACTCCGCGTGATTGTAAAACCATACGGGGACAGTGATATTGCGGTCAGACTCGTCGGTGCTGACGGCGGAATCCTGGCGGAGAAGCCCCTTGAGGCAGCCAGGTCCGGAGAATGGAACGACGTACGCACCGTCATCACGCCGGAAGCGACGTCAGACAGTTCCACCCTCGCGCTGGTGATAAATGGAAAAGGCGCAGTCAGTTTCGACTATGTCTCCCTGATGCCGGCTGAGCGTTACTCATATAATGGTGTCACACTCCCCCTGCGCAATGACGTGGCGGAGATGCTCGCAGACCTCAAACCCTCGTTCATCCGCTGGCCGGGCGGATGCGTGGTCGAGGGAATCTCCCTGCAAGCCAGATACGAATGGAAGAAGAGCCTCGGCGACCCTGCATCAAGACCCGGTAACTACAATCCCTGGGGATACCACTGCAGCTTCGACTTCGGATATCACGAGATGCTCTCTTTCTGTGAATCCATAGGAGCGAAGGCTCTGTTCGTATGCAATGTCGGTATGGGCTGCAACGGAAGGCAGGGTGACCTCTGCAGCGAAGATGAGATACAGTTCTACATCGACGACTGCCTGGATGCCATTGAATATGCTCTCGGCCCCGTCGATTCCGAATGGGGCGCAGCAAGGGCCGCGGCCGGACACCCTGATCCATTCCCGCTCGCTTTCATAGAGGTAGGCAACGAGAACGAAGGGACTCAGTATGAGAGGCATTACAATATCTTCCACAAGGCCATAAAGGAGAAATACCCCGAACTGACACTCATCTGCAACAACGGAATGTTCGGCAAGGGCTCCATTGAAGAGACTGATATGATTGACCCCCACTGGTACGTCAAACCCGAATTCTTCTTCCAGAACACCCACCTGTTCGACAATGTCAAGCGAGGAGATTACACCGCGTACGTGGGGGAATACGGCGTCAACACTGATGTGGGCAGCGGCTGTATGATAGGAGCGCTTGCGGAAGCGGCGTGGATAGGAGGAATGGAACGCAACGGCGACTTCGTGAGGATGTGCTCGTTCGCCCCGCTTATGGAGAACCCCAACGGTCGGCTCTGGCCTGTAAATCTGATATGGATGAACTCTTCAAGTGTACTGGGCCGCAGTTCTTACTACGTACAGAAGATGGCTTCAACCAACAGGCCGGACTACAACGTGAAATGCAGCGCATACGAGAACAAGGTTGACAGCCCGGGCTACAAACCAGGAAGAATTTCTCTGGGTACCAACCACACCGTCAGCGAGTTCAAGGAGATCACCGTGACCACGGCCGACGGTATAGTTCACAGTCTGGACCCGAACGCCATCAAAGCCCTCCGGGGAGACTGGAGCGTTTCCGGGGGAGTGCTCCGCCAGAACAGCCTTCTGGCCGAAGGCAGCCTATGCACCTTCGACGGCATATATGAAGGCAACTACTCAATCGACCTGAAATTCCGCAGAATCAAGGGTGACGAAGGCTGCTACGTAGGGTTTGCGATGGACGAGACCGCCGTCAACGGATACCGATGCTCAATAGGCGGCTGGGATGACAGCATCACATCCATCGAACTTATGATGTCCGGAAGCGGCTTCTCCCTGGAAAGCCAGGCGAACTGCAGCGTCATAAAAGAAGGCGTATGGCAGAGCGTACACGTGGAGGTGAAGGACGGCACCAGCACCCTCCATATCGACGGAAAAGAAATCACCCGGCACCACGTTCCCTCCGAGTCAGTGACATACTACACCGCAGGATATGACGAAAAGAATTCGGAGACCGTCATCAAAGTCGTGAACCGAGGCGGTGAGGTGTTCCCGCTCAAGGTCACCCTCGAAGGTGCACGAAAGATCGCCCGCCGTGGCAAGGTCATCACCCTTGCGGCCTACGGAGAACGGGAGGAGAACACTTTCGATGAGCCGATGAAAATTTCTCCGGTCGAGAGCCCGTGGAACGGATTCGGGAAGAATTTCACCTACAATCTGGAACCTTATTCCTACACTGTACTTCGCATAAAGACAAACAGATGAATAATATGAGACGGACAGCAGCCATCATTCTGACACTGTGCATCGCCGCAGCCTGCACGCAGACCCCTGAAAACCCATACCACTTCGACGGCAAGCCCACTCCCGAAGTGCTGGACAATTATCTTGACCGGGCGATAACGATGAACAATATCCTCACTGACGACTATCCCGACAGGGATGCCGACATAGCCTTCATTGCCGATATCGGCGCGAAGTTCGTGGGCCGAGCCGTCTGTATATGGGGCGGCGAAAAACGGCTGAACGACCCCCATTGGGTCGAGGGAGCGAAGGAAATGTCAGCCAGAATACACGCAGTATCGCCGGAGACCGTGTTGCAGGGATGCTGCTTCGAGGCTTTCTCCCGCGACATCGAGACGGTCAGGATTCCGGCATACGCCTTCGAGTCCCTCGGGCTCCCGGTTGAAGAGAGACATTTCGACTATGAAGCCCTCCTCTACCCCGACGGCTCGTACGTGGACCATTGGCATCCCGGCAGCAGTGTACCCGACATCCGCCAGACAGAGACCCAGCTATGGTACTCTACACTCATCGGCAAATTTGTGGAGATGGGCTGCGAAGGTGTCCACCTCGGCCAGACGATGCTCGTGGGTGAACAGGACACCGACTGGAAAGCATACGACGAGTTCATTTCAAAAATGCACGCATATCACGACCCTCACGCAAGACGCCACTACGTGATGTATGACGCTCACGCAGGCGAAGAGGGGATGTTCACTCCGGACGGCCGCAGCGTGCTGGACTACAACGCCTTCCCTATGCGGGTGGAAGAGACTCCCGAAAACGGCTATCTTACAGCACGCCTCAGGCCCGGCTTCACCGATGCAATGTACGGCACCTATCCGCACCCCTACCTTGTCGAACTTGACGGATGGGGTATGAGCAACCATCCCGGTCAGCCTTCTGACCGGACCGACCCCAACCTCTCATTCTGGGAGCAGATTTATGTCTGGGGATATGATGAGGAGACCTGGTTCTACGTAATGCCGGAGCAGCAGAGGAATGACTGGCTCCGCTACGCCTACCATTGGATAAAGGAGAATGATCCCTGGTGCCATCTCCAGATGCCGGCAACCAAACCGATCTCCGTTGACAACGGGATGATGCGCGCAATCGCCCCCACTGAAAACGTACCCAACGCCATCAACCTCGGTCCCGTAATCAAGGAACTCTGGGGAGAATAATTACTCCTCAGG
>JAGHVE010000017.1 GCA_018064445.1 Candidatus Cacconaster equifaecalis | reverse complement strand
AGAATAGTTGTCGAAATCGTCTTCAAGGTCAAATTCATTGCCCTTACCCAAATCCATAATGGAAAGAACTTCACGGTACGGGACTTTGTACAGAGAGCACAATGCTTTATAATCCAATATGTTGTATTTGGAAATGATCCTGTCGACAATCTGACTCCGCTCTTTGTGATCCAGTCTTGAAAAAATGGCTTTTTGCCTGGCATATGAGAGGTGCCGGCCAGAACTGAGCCAACAGTCCAGAAGCCGTACGGCGCATCGGAATCTGTGTGATGCCTCGCGGAGAATCAGTTTTTCGGAGAAAGGGTAGGAGCTGATATTGTACGCAAGAAGATTCCATCTGTATTTCACTATTGAATCGGACAGGCCTCCGGCTACCGGATTATTGGCAACATAACAAACAGTATCCCGGATGCGTTTTGTCACGCTCTTTGGCGCATAACCGAAAGGGGATGCAAGCAATTTTCCTTTACGGTTGTGCCGCAAATTATATTCTTTCGTGAAGATGCTGCCCAGATGTGCGTGAAATTTCAGGAAACTTTTTTTGTCGGGAGCTATTTCAACGGAGTGTATGTGATTAGGCATTATGCACAAAGACAATGTCCTGATCCCATATTTCCTTGCAAGACAGGAATAAAGCGTATAATAAAGAATCACGTCTTCCTGTGTATAAAACAGGATGAACGAATTTTCTGCCTTGATATAGACGTGATGAGGAACGCCAGCCTTGAAGAACCTGTATCTTTTCATATCAAATCTCCCACCTCCCTACAGGGGCTGCTTTCAATGTGTTCCACGAAGTTAACAATTCTTTTGATACATTGGTACGGTGGAATGTAAAATGCTGGTAATCAGTAAGTAAAGCGTTTGTGTCCCCATCGTTTTGGAGGGGGTATCCGGGATGAAAATGTTGTGTATCAATGTCTTATATTCCACCGACCCCCTCTGCCTCCACAGGCACGCCTCCACTGGACGCTAGCCAGGCTCCCCTCCACTGGACGCTGGTCTGCCACCTCCATCACCTCCATCACCTCCATCACATCCCCCACCGTGTCTGTCGCGCCCAGCAACATGGCGGTGAAAGCAAGAAAAAGGACAAGAACTTGCGGCAGACAAAGAAAATTGGTATCATTGCAGTATAATCTGTTTGCTATGCGAAGATTTCTGATATTGATTCTGGCCGCATGTGCGTCGGTGGCAGCTTCCGGTCAGATTTATAACGTGAGAGATATTGTTTCTGCCGATATGAACAAGGCGGCCGGCTGCGAAGGCCCGTACCGCTATGATGCGGCTCCTCTGACTCCGTCACCCAAGGGATATGTACCCTTTTACATCAGCCATTACGGCAGGCACGGTTCCAGATATGCCTGGAATGACGGCACTTACACGACCATAAAGAGAGTTCTCGAGGCTGCGGCGAAGAGCGGCTCCCTCACCGAAGAGGGCAAAGCCTTCCACGACAGATATATGGCTTTCTACCGGGAGCCTCTCATCAATACCGGAGATCTGACGGAACTGGGGTACCGGCAGCATGCCGCAATCGCCGCCGCTATGGTGGCTCATTTCCCCGAAGTATTCACTCCGCAGGGCACGTTTCTGGCGCGGTCTTCGACCTCCCCGAGAGCGATAGCGAGCATGGCCTCTTTCTGCACCAGCCTCCAGAAGAGTGCCCCGAAAGTGGACATCAGTATGAACTCCCTGCATACCAATATGACAGTTATGAATCCTACGGAGGCTCCGGATGAACTTCTGCAGAAATACAGAAGTGATTTCAAGGTTCCCGCCCCGGACAACACCACGACCGTCGCTTCCCGGCATCAGGACGATATTCTCGACAGGCTCTTCTCCGACCGCGCGTTCCTTGAGGAGATCGGTGGCAGGAACAAGTTCTTCCACGAACTGTTTATGCTCTGGTCGGGCTATCACAACTATTATTATGGCGATTTGTTCGGGAATGTCTTCACGGAGGCGGAACTTGTGGATTTCTGGGAGGCCGAGAATTACCGTCTCTATCTTTCACACAGCAGCGACCGGTTCCAGATGATACCTTTGCTCAAGGACATAATCGAGTATGCCGGCAGTGCCATTGCCGGCGGCGGCAGCGGGGCGGATTTCCGTTTCGGCCACGATACGGTGCTCAATGCTCTGATTCCGCTTCTGAACATCAATGGCGGCGGGTTTCAGCCTGACAAGGCGGCGGAGGTGAAATATTATTTCCAGAACTTCAACTGTCCGAAGGCGGCGAACCTCCAATTTGTCTTCTACAAGCCGAAGAAAGGAGAGGGGGAGATTCTGTTCAAACTCCTGATGAACGAGTCGGAGGTGACGTTGCCGCAACTGCAGGCCAAGGAAGGACCGTACTACCGCTGGGCTGATTTCGCAGCCTGGGCGGAAGACGTCATCGCCAGCCACTGAAAAAACTATTCTGAAGTGTAATTGTCAAAGTAGCCCTGCACAAGGACTATGGGAGTTCCCTTGTCACCGGAGCCGCTTGTCAGGTCGCAAAGAGAACCGATAAGGTCCGTAAGTTGACGGGGAGTCGTTCCTTCGGAGGCCATCTGTCCCTTGAGGTCACTGCCCTTCGCCTTTATGCTTTCGGATATGGCATCCCTGAGTTGTGCTCCGCTGAGATTCGCAAAATCGTTGTCAGCCAGATATTTCAGTTTCAACTCGTTGGGAGTGCCCCTCAGCCCGTCGGTGAATGCCGGGGAGACTACAGGGTCCGCCAGTTCCCAGATTTTACCTTTGGGGTCCTTGAAAGCACCGTCTCCATAGACCATCACTTCGATATGCTTTCCTGTGTGTTCCAGAAGAGATTTCTGAATGTCCAGCACAAGACCCTGACATTCGCGGGGGAAAAGCTTGACTGTGTCCTCTGTGGCCTTGTTGGAACCCAGCAGGCCGTATTTCTCATTGTACCCACTTCCTTCAACGCTCTTGCAGAGAATGTCGTCGAGACCGAGCACAACCCTTGCCCCGGCCTCTTTCAGAAGCCTCTTTGTCCGTGCGCGGGTGTGTATGTCGCAGGTGATGACGGTATCCGTGTATTTCAGAATCGTTTCGGGTTTGTTGGCAAAGACCACCTCCACCTCGGCTCCGCATTCGCGGACAAGGCCCGAATAGTATTCAACGTAATCTACTCCGGTGAATTCGTGCCTGTTCACACCGAAGAGTTCACGGTATCTTTCGAGGGACAGGACGTCCGAATAGGGGTTGATGCCGGCTTTGTCAAGGGCGTCGATGCTGACCAGGGCATTTCCCACCTCGTCGGAGGGGTAGGAGAGCATCAGGACCACCTTGCTGCACCCTTTCGCGATTCCGCGCAGGCAGATTGCAAAGCGGTTGCGGCTCAGGATGGGGAAGATGACACCGACCGTGCCCCCTCCGGTCTGCCGCCGGATGTCTGATGAAATGGCGGAAACGGGGGCGTAGTTGCCCTGCGCTCTGGCCACCACCGATTCGGTGATGCTGACAATGTCCCTGTCCCTCAGTTCAAAACCCTCTTCTGCGGCTGCTTCCAGCACACTTTCAGTCACTATCTTTGCAAGATTGTCTCCCTGCCTGATTATCGGGCAGCGGATGCCTCGGGAGACTGTCCCGACTTTTCTCTCGTGAGTTTTCATATCCGCAAATATATGCAAAATTCAAGTATATTTTTCGACAATCGACATCATTTATTTTTTTGCGATTGTCAAAAAGTGTATATTTGTAAGGTAAAACGGAATTGTGAATCGAAAGGGTCCCTTGAGAGGGGATTCTTTTTAATTTTTCTATGTATGGCTGAAGTACATTATATGACTCAGGAGGGTCTGGACAAGCTTCGTGACGACCTTGCGAAACTTCTTGCCGAGAGGCCCGTTATTTCAAAAGCTATCGCCGAGGCGCGTGACAAGGGTGACCTGTCGGAAAATGCCGAATATGATGCTGCAAGAGAGGCTCAGGGCCTGTTGGAACTTAAAATCAGTAAGTTGCAGGATGTGATAGCCAATGCGAAGGTCGTTGACGAATCCAGAATCAACACAGAGCAGATACAGATGCTCAACAAGGTGAAGATGAAGAACCTTGCCAACAACTCGGTTGTGGAATACACCCTTGTCGGTGAAAGCGAGGCGAACTTCAAGGAAGGCAAACTCGCTGCGACTACGCCCATCGGACGCGCCCTTATGGGTCATCGCAAAGGGGATGTCGTTGAGGTCAACGTTCCCTCCGGCATCATCAAATTTGAAATACTGAACATATCCATATAGGAGGCCCTCGGCTTATGGCAACCATTTTTACAAAAATCTCAAGGGGTGAAATCCCTTCCTGGAAAGTGGCCGAGAGTGATGAGTTCTATGCGTTTCTGGATATAAATCCTCTTGCCGAAGGGCATACGCTCGTGATTCCGAAAAATACAGAGGACGATTATATCTTCAATCTCGATGCTCAGACCTATTCCGGTCTTTGGGAGTTCGCCGCCAGGGTGGCCCGTGCAATCAAGGCCGCCATCCCCTGCAAAAGGGTGGGGGTGGCTGTCCTGGGGATGGAAGTGCCTCATACCCATATCCATCTCGTTCCTCTTCAGACAGAAGGGGATATGGATTTCAGAAAAGAGAAGTTGCACCTTGATGCGGATCGTTTCGCCGCTGTCGCCGCTTCCATTTCAAAAGAATTCAACAATCTGTAATATGAAAAAACTACTTTTAGCAGTCCTTTCGGCGGCAGTCATCGTATCCTGCAGCAGGGGACCTCAGGCCGTTGTTTCGGCGGTGGTGGAAGGCGCCGGGGACAGCTCTGTCGTCCTTTGCAAACTCAATTTCAACAAGTTTGCCCCCGTGGATACATTCAAGACGGATGCATCCGGGGCTTTCAACTGCAAAATCGACCTTACAGGCAACGAGCCTTATTTCTACTATCTGTTTTTTGCCGACAGGCAGGTCGCCGCACTTATTCTGAAAGATGGTGACAGGGTTTCCGTCAAGGCATCGACCGTCGGCGGTTACAGCGTGGAGGGCTCGGAAGAGTCGGCTCTTTTTATCGAACTGAACGGGATGTACGGAAAGGCGGCAGCCACTTTCAGCACCCTGGCAAAGGAGGGCGTTGCCGCGCGTGAAGCGTCGGATGAGGCGACTCTGAAGGAGATAAACAAAAAGTTGAGCCGTACATATGTGGATTACAGAAAGGATGCAACCCGTTTCGTGCTGAATCATCCCTTTTCAATCACCTCGGCGGTGGCTCTGTTCCAGAAATTCAATGACAATCTGGCTGTCTTTGACGAGCCTTCGGACGTGTTGCTCTTCAGAAGGGTATGCGATTCACTGACAGTGGTATATCCCAAGAGCGAGTATGTATCGTCCCTCAATGACGAAATTTCCCGGAGGGAGGCGGTCGCAAATCTCAACAGCAAGATATCATCCCTTACCAGTGTGGAATTCCCGGAACTTGCCCTGCCTGACATCAATGGCACAACAAGACAACTTTCCGAACTCAAAGGGAAGGTTGTCGTGCTCTCGTTCTGGAGCACTGCTCAGGATGAACACAAGATGTTCAACAAGGAGCTGGAGAAACTGTACGGCGCATATCACGAAAAGGGGATGGAGGTGTATCAGGTTTCCCTTGACATTGACAAGCCGTCCTGGGCCGCGACCGTGAAAAGTCAGGAGCTTCCCTGGATAAATGTCAATGACGGATTGGGCATCGAGTCCCCGGCTGTGGTGGCATACAACATCATCGGCATTCCCTCCCTGTTTGTCATCAATCGCGACGGGGATATAGTGGCAAGGGACGAGTTCGATCCCGCCAAACTGGAGCAGATTGTCGTAAAAAATCTGTAGAAACTATAGCAGAGGTGATTTCTTGCTTATTCCGGGCTTGAAATCCTTGAGATAGAAAGGTTCGAAGTACGCAGTGTCTTCGAACTTTTTCTTTTCGTATGCATCAATAGCCGGACTTGCCATATATTGCGCCAGAGGGAAACACTCCTTGAAGCGGGCGTTGGGGTGGGTGCAGACTTGCGCGAATTTTTCAACCCCGGTGCCGATGAAAAGCACTTTCCCCTGCTCAAGGATGGAACGATAACTGTCGCTGTCCAGAATAACGGCTTCCACTTCTGATATGCGGCTGCCGTCACGGCGGTAGACAGCACTGTAAACCTCCATTCTCCTGGCATCTATGAAAGGAACGATAAAATCGGGATTCTCTCCGTTTTCTCTCCCTTCGGTGGCAAGAATATCCAGAGTGCCCACTGATATCAGCGGAACTCCCGCCCCGAAACAGAGCCCTTTGGCGGTGGATACTCCCACCCGCAGACCTGTATATGAGCCGGGCCCGCCGCTTACTGCCACTGCGTCAATTCCGGCCATCCCCGTGCCGGTCTGTTCAAGGAGAGAGGCTGTCATCGGCACCAGCCTGGCGGCGTGAACCTTTGGGGTTGAATCTGCTGTTTTCGCGATGATGGAGCCATCCTTACAGATGGCCGCACTGCAGCAGTCAGTGCTTGTTTCCAGAAGCAGTATTGTAGCCATTTCAGTGAATCTTGACTTTCTGTCCGTCCGTTAAATCCTTGTTTATTGCCGAAAGGGGAGCCGTCACAATCGTCTCGCCGGGCTCCAATCCTCTGACAACTTCAATTTCTTTCAAATTCTGCATACCGGTCAAAACAGCCCGCCTTTCAACGGTACCGTCATCGCGGAGCACCCATACGAATTCTTCTCTGTCTTTCGTAAAGACACTCCCTATCGGGATGCTCAGACAGGATTGTACAAATCCTGTCACAATCGAGGCGGATGCCGACATTCCCGGCAGAAGTTTCTCCCCGGAAGGTTCTATTTCCAACCTGACCTCAAAGTTAGTGAGCTTTTCGAAAGATATGTCCATATTTTTCGCAGAATTTGAGATTTTGGTGATTCTGCCGCTGAATATCCGCCTCGGATAGGCATCTATCTCAATGGAAGCGCTGTCTCCTTCATTCATTCTGATGACGTCATTCTCGCCGACGTCCACCACAAGTTCCATTCGGTGGGGATCCGCGATTCTCAGCATTTCAGTCCCTGCCATCTGGCTTGTGCCGACGACTCTCTCCCCCGGCTCGACACTGAGTCTTGAAATGATGCCGTCGATGGGGGAGAGGATGGTGGTCTTTGCCAGACTTTCCAATGCCTCTTTCAACTCGGCCTCTCCGCTTCGTATCGTGTATTCCGAGGCAAGGACGTTCTGTCGGGCGATATCGAATGATGCCTGTGACGCCTCATATTCGGAGGTGGAGATTGCACCCTCCTCAATCAGAGCCGTGCTCCTTTTGTACTCCAGATCGGCTTTTGTCAGCTCGGCCTGATTCCTGCTGCGCTGTGCCTTCAGAGCGGCTAAGGAGGCTTTTGCACGCTCCACCCTGGAAAGATAGACGTCCTGCCGGATAAGGATGAGCGTATCGCCGCATTTGACGGAGTCTCCTTCGCAGCATTTGATGGCAACTATTTCTCCGGAAACGTCAGGTGACAGCCTGACCTCCTTTACGGGGTGAATCTTCCCGCTTACAGGTATGAACTCCTCAATGTTTCCCGGGACTACCGTAAGGGTTTCAACCACAATGGCGTTTCTGTCGCAGGATCTGGCCGCAATGCAGATAGTCACTACCAGTACGGCAGCACAGATCAGAAAACTTTTCTTCCTGCCGATTTTCAAATTAACCTTTATTTTCATTTCAAAACGGATTTCTTACAATTCAATGGGGATTCCACGATAAAAGTCTATTATTTTCAACTGGAAGATATACTGCCATTTGCATCGGAGATATTCGCTTTGCGCAGAAAGAAAATCGGTGCGGCTCACCGTATATTCGATTGCGGTGATGTTTCCGTGCTTGAACTTGGAGAGGGAAATGTCCATCAACTTCTCAGCGGAGGTCATTTTCTCCTTGGCGGCAAGCATCGCCTGATACAGGTTCTCGGATTCTATGAATGCTCCCTGTATTGTGGCGGACAGTTCGCTGAGTTGTTTTTCAACAAGAATCCCGGCTTTCTCGAATTCTATCTTGCTGTCCCGGATGCGCTGCACTCCGGCAAATCCGTCGAATAGAGGAATATTGACGGAAATGCCCACAGACGGATTGACGTTGCTCTCCAGCTGCTTTCCGAAACTTCCTTCCGCCGTGCTGCTGAAGTACGAAGAGTAGGCTCCCGTCAGGGAAAAGGTCGGAGATGCGGCACCTTTGGCGGCGGCTATCAGGTGCTTTTTGCTCTCCATAGCTCTTTTCAGGGAAAGAATGTCCGGTCTGTGTTCGGCGTATGTGAGGATTTCTTCCGCCGTGGCGGACGGTGGCGGTGCGAGTTCTTCTATCAGAGAGCGTACCGTCCGGTAGTTCCCGTCATATGGGAGGTTCAGGAGCTGGGCCAGTTTCATTATGTTCCGTTTGTTGTCACATTGCAGACCTATCATACGGGACAGTTCCCCGGCGCATTGCGATTCCAGGTTGTATAGGGCGCTGCCCGGCTGGCTTCCCGCCTTTACCAGTGTCGCGACGTTTTTCTTTTCCGAAAGAATACGCTCGTAATTGTTTTCGGCAGCCGCGGCCAGTTCTTCCGAGAGAATCAATTCCAGATATGTTTCGGTAATGCTCAGCGAAATCTCGTTGCGGAGTCTGGAATTGTCGAGCAAAGTAGCGTCAAGGTCGGATTTTGCAGCACGTATCATATTCTGCCCCGAGAGTCCGTGGAATATCGTCCATTCCGTGCCTACGGAGAAACTGACTGATTCAGAGAGCTTATTCTTGATTATGACAAGTTCCTGCATATCCACACTCCGTCCCCAGTTGAAATTTCCGTTTCCGTACAGGGCGAAAGAGGGAAGGACCGACAGCCTGGCTCTGGTATAGGCCGTTTCCTTCTGCCTTACCGAGAGCTCGTGCTCCTGAATCCGTAAATTGTGCTCCATTGCATACCCGATGCATTCACCCAAAGTCGAGGGAATCCTACCGGCGGCGCCGAGTGGAACGGACAGGCCCGCCATAACAAGAATAAGCAGACGTTTCATCACTTAGATTTTAAAGCAGGTTCTAAAACCAGGAGATGACCTTGGCGAACAGTCTTGCGACAATGCCAAGTACATATCCGATTGTGTAAAGGGCATCCTGAGCTCTCTTGTCAACTCCACCCAGGACAAAAGCCGCCTCCTGCATATCGACAGGGGCAAATCCTTTCAACAAATTTTCAGTCATGGCGAAGTTCTCCTATTTGATGAGCGGTTTGGCCTCGAAGCCGTCCCTGAACCCCTGGAGGAGTTTCGGGATATAATCTCCGATGAAGTCGATCATGTTCCTGACTTTGTCAATGATTTTTTGCCATAGGGGGGATGATGCTCCTCCCGTGATTAGAAGTTCGGAAGAATCAATCTCTCCAAACCCCAATCCTTTCATTAATTTGTCTTCCATTTTCTTGTTTTTTTGTTTTTCCCTTCACGTCCGGCGGAAGAGAATCGCCGCTATGAATGCGCATTCATATCTATCCTGTAATCCGCGATGCGGACATTGTCACTTTTGTGCGTTATCATCAGGATTGTTTTCCCTCTGTCTCTCAAATCCTTGATTTTGTCAAGTATGTAAGATTGTGACGCTTCATCCAATGAAGACGTGGCCTCATCCAGAATGATTGCCTGAGGGTTGTGATACAGTACTCTGGCAAGGGCTATGCGCTGCTTCTGCCCTCCGGAAAGGACAGATCCGCGGTCTCCCACTTTCGTAAGGAGTCCCAGGGGAAGTGACCGGATGAAAGCGGCCAGCCCCAATTCTTTCAGTATGCCCGACACTCTCTCCAGATCCGGTTCGCTGTCCAGACAGGTGATGTTGTCGAGGATGGAGCCGTTCAACAGCGGAGCGTCCTGGGGCACTATGGAAATGTAGTTTCTCCATAATTCCGGGTCTATCAGGTCGATAGGTGTGTCCCCGACGAAAATGCGCCCCTTCCGCAAGGGATAATCCCTCATCAGCAGTCCGGCTATCGAACTCTTGCCGCAGCCGCTCTCCCCCTGAAGGGCTGTTATTTTTCCGGCGGGAAGTCTCATTGAGAAGTTTTTCAGAAGGACAGGGCAGCCCGGGTATGAGAATTCTATGTTGTCTATCACGATGTCATCCCCGGGTCCCGGCGTGAAAGGAAGGGACTCCCTCCTTTCGCTGTCCAGATCCTCTATTTCCCCGATTCTTTCGGCGGAAATGCCTGCTTCCGTCATAGCGTCGTTGATGCTTACAAGCTGGCTCAGCGGAGTGGAAAAATAGACAGTGAGCGAATAGAAGGAGACAAGTTCCCCTACTGTGAGATTCCCGGCGAAGATGTAGACCGATCCGGCTGTAAGGAGCGTGACGGTCATTATTTTTGAAACGGCGTCGGACCAGCTGGCGAAGTATCCGGCATACCTGCCCCCGCGGTAAAGCTTGCCGACCAGTTCCATATACTGACGTCGGATGGCTCTGAAATATGAATCCTGTCCTCCGAAGTATTTGAGCACTTTCACACCGGTGATGCTCTCCACTGTCTTTTCCTCGAAGGAGGCCGAGCTTTCGATTATCTCGCGGTTGAATTTCCTGTTGAACCTGTCAGCGACGGCATAAATAATGGCGTATAACGGGATAAAAGCCAGCATCATAAGTGACAGCCGCCAATGACGGGTGAACATCAGCAGGAAAGAAACGGCCAGAATGAGGATATTGGTAACAATGCCGGAGATCCCCTCGGTGAGAAAGTTCCTTATTTTCGAGATGTCTCCGATTCTGGAATTGAGTTCTCCCGCTCCACGTTTCGTGAAGAAACTGACAGGGAGGCGGAACAGGTGTGACAGATAGCCCATCACCAGCCTGCTGTCAAGGTGCAGGTTGAGCCTGAGGGAATAGAGCACTCTTTCGTATCCGAGAAGCAGCGTGCAGACCATTATCGCCAGCATCAGGCCGGTGGCTTTTACCAGCTCGGACACGTCTCCGGAGGGCAGGACTTTATCTATTATCAATTGGAGGAAGAGGGCTGTGCAGATGCCGGCCGCGATATATGCCATAGCTCCGGCGAGCATCAGCGCATATTCTTTCAGGTCAATCAGATGAAAATACCGCAGAAGTCCCTTCCTCCCTTCGCGGCTTTCCCATAATGATTCCGCCTGCGGGTCGGGAGACATCGTGACAAGGTATCCCGTCCATTCCTTTGCCAGACGGTCAAGCCCCATCTTCTCCATCGCTCCCGTTGCGGGGTCCATCACGACAGCCTTTTTCCTCTTCATTTCGTACAACACGACAAAGTGCAGGTCCTCCCTCCTGTTCACCGTATGGAGGATGACGGGCAGATTGACCTTTCTGAGACGGTCCACGTCCCGGTCCTTGTCCTTGTACGCTTCGCTGGAGAATCCGGTCGCGCGGCACGCATCAATGATACCCTTTATTGTCGTGCCGCTCCGCGATGTTCCGGACTCCTCCCGTATGAGCGCAATCGGAATGTTCTTCCCGTAGTGCCTTGCCACGGAGGCGATGCAGGCGGCGCCGCAGTCCGACTCGTCGTGTTGTTTGACTTTTATATTCATAATTCACATCCCTTCAGCAAAAAGGGGGCGTCCACCCCTCTGTCCTTTTCCCCCTCAAAAAGACTTCTTCCCCTCGTTCGCCCCCACACTTTCAGTATAATAAAATGACCGAGAGGACGGAGAGCAGAAGTGTTGCGGTGATTAGCAAGAAGAAGAAGAAATTGGAACTCCCGGGGAGTTGTGGCAACATATCTTCCGCCGTACCGTCCAGCTCGGCCAAGGGTAAGATTTTTCTTTCGTTTTTCATACCGCAAAGGTCGGTACGGGGGAGCATACTGGCGTGCTCCGAGCGTATGAATTTTTTACCCTCGGGAAAGATTTACACGAATGTGAAAAAATCAGAAGATTTGTTTGAAATATGGAAAAATCTGTTTGGCCAGATCCAGCAGCAGGGGATAGAGTTTTGAACTCATGATTTGCCCCTCAGGGATGAAGTGCATCAGGTTGTTGGCTGAGTCAACAAGGAAGATTATGGCGGACAGCGCCACTATGAAAATGAGGCAGGAAACCACCAGCCCGAGCAGGCGGTTGATCCATCCCAGAAGAGTTATCTGTAAAATTTTCTCGACGAGCCTTCCCAAAAGACTGAAAACGATTGCGATTCCAAAAAAAATCAGGATAAATGAAATCGTTTTGGCGGCAAAGGGGTCGATTTTCAGATGCCCGCCAATCCATTCGATGACGGGGGCGGAGAACCGGAGGGACAATGTGATGCCGAAGTATACGGTGCAGAAGCTGACAATCAGTTTGACCAGACCTTTTTTCAGCCCGAAATAGATGCAGGGCAGGAAGCAGAGTATGAGTATGATGTCAATTGTTCCCATAGTTATCTTGCCAAAGTTTCGGCAAAGGTATTCAAATTTTGTATATTTGCAGATTAAAACGGAATGAAAAGTATGAAATTCAAAGAATACAGGAATCTTGACCTTGTTGCGACAAACCGCGAAATACTTGAGCAGTGGCAGGAAGAGGACGCGTTCGGCAAATCCCTCGAACTTCGCGAGGGCGCACCGCGTTTCATCTTCCACGAGGGCCCTCCTTCCGCGAACGGTATGCCGGGCATCCATCACGTGATGGCCAGAAGCATCAAGGACGCAGTGTGCAGATACAAGACGCAGACTGGTTACCGCGTTGACCGCAGGGCCGGATGGGACACCCACGGCCTTCCCGTGGAACTCGGCGTGGAGAAGATGCTGGGAATCACCAAGGAGGATATCGGGAAGAAAATCACCGTTGAGGAATACAACACGGCCTGCCGCAAGGAGGTGATGAAATACACCGAGCAGTGGCGCAACCTCACCCAGCGCATAGGCTACTGGGTGGATATGGACAATGCCTACATTACCTATGACAACAGGTATATCGAGACTCTCTGGTATCTTCTGAAAGACATATACAGGAAAGGCTATCTGTACAAGGGTTATACAATCCAGCCCTATTCACCGGCAGCCGGCACAGGCCTGAGTTCCCATGAACTCAACCAGCCCGGGTGTTACCGCGACGTGAAGGACACGACCGCCGTGGTTCAATTCAGGGTGATACGTGACGAAAAGAGCGAATTCCTTTTTGAGGGGACACAGAATGACCTTTTCATCCTGGCCTGGACGACCACTCCCTGGACATTGCCTTCAAACACCGCGCTCTGCGTCGGCCCGAAGATAGAATATGTGCGCGTCGAAAGCGTCAATCCATATACCAAGGCTCCTGCCACATACATTGTTGCGAAACCTCTGCTGGGTGTCCATTTCAACGAAAAGAATCCCTTCAAGGTAATAGGAGAGGCGGTTCCGGGCACGGCGCTTGCCGGAATCCGATATGAACAGCTCATTCCCTGGATGAAGGCCGCAGATGGGGCGTTCCGCGTAATTACCGGTGATTACGTGACAACCGAAGATGGAACGGGAATTGTCCATATCGCCCCCACTTTCGGCGCGGATGACGACAAGGTGGCCCGTCAGAACAACATCCCCCCGTTCTTCGTGGTGGATGCGGCAGGCGAAAACCAGCCTATGGTCGACCGCACCGGACGGCTTTTCCGCATTGAGGATCTTGACCCCGAATTTGTCGCCACCCGCGTGGACAGGGCTCTGTATGAACCGTATGCAGGAAGATACGTGAAGAATGCGTACGATTCCTCTCTTCCCGCTGATGCTCCAACGCTTGACGTGGACATCTGCGTGGACCTCAAGGGTCAGGGGAAGGCTTTCAACATAGCCAAGCACACCCATAGCTATCCCCACTGCTGGCGTACGGACAAACCTGTGCTCTATTATCCCCTCGACAGTTGGTTCATCCGTTCAACTGCCGTGCAGGACAAGATGATTGAATTGAACAACACCATAAACTGGAAGCCTGCCAGCACCGGTTCCGGAAGGTTCGGCAAGTGGCTTGAGAACTTGCAGGACTGGAATCTGAGCCGCAGCCGCTATTGGGGCACTCCTCTTCCGATATGGAGAACGGAGGACGGCACGGCCGAGAAATGCATCGGCAGCGTCGAGGAACTCTCCAGGGAGATAGACAAAGCGGTATCTGCCGGTTATATGGCGAGCAACCCTCTGATGGACAAAGGATTCAAGGTGGGCGACTTTTCGAGGGAAAATTATGAGAAGATAGACCTGCACCGTCCCTACGTGGACAACATATATCTTGTGAGCGAGGACGGGCGGAAGATGTTTCGCGAGACGGACCTCATCGACGTGTGGTTCGACTCCGGCTCGATGCCATACGCGCAGGAAGGCCTTGCGAAATTGGGAACTCCCCAGTTCGGGCAGACTGCCGACTTCATTGCCGAAGGTGTGGACCAGACAAGGGGATGGTTCTTCACCCTCCACGCAATCAATACGATGGTCAGCGGAAAGTGCGCTTTCAAGAACGTGATTTCCAATGGGTTGGTGCTCGATAAGAACGGCAACAAGATGAGCAAGCGCCTTGGCAATGCCGTCAATCCGTTCGAGGCTCTGGACAATTACGGGGCCGATGCTCTCAGATGGTATATGCTCACCAACGCCCAACCCTGGGACAATCTCAAATTCGACGAGGCGGGAGTTGATGAAGTGAGACGCAAGTTCTTCGGCACACTCTATAACACATACTCCTTCTTCGCCCTTTATGCGAACGTGGACGGTTTCGACCCCGCCACGCCGCAGATTCCGGTTTCACAGAGGGCCGAGATTGACCGCTGGCTGATTTCCCTGCAGAACTCTCTTATTGGGAAAGTAAGGGCTTGTTATGAGGATTTTGACATAACGACTGCCGGGCGTATGATTCAGGATTTCGTCTGCGACGACCTGAGCAACTGGTATGTGAGACTCAACCGCAAACGTTTCTGGGGCGGCGGGATGACACAGTCGAAACTTGCGGCCTATCAGACTCTGTACGGGGCTCTGAAGACCGTGGCGCTTCTTGCCGCACCGATTGCACCCTTCTATATGGACAGGCTTTTCCGTGACCTTGACCCCGGGTCAGGATGCGTGCATCTGCAGTCAATGCCGGATGCCGACGTTTCCTTTATCGATGCGGAACTCGAGCAGCGTATGACTCTTGCACAGAAGAGCACCTCTATGATACTTGCCCTCCGCAGGAAGGTCAACATCAAAGTGCGTCAGCCGCTCGCAAAGATTCTGATTCCGGTTCTTGACGCTGATGTCGAGTCTCGGCTTGAGGCTGTGAAACAGTTGATTCTCAGCGAGGTGAATGTCAAGGAAGCAGAGTTTGTCCACGATACCACCGGACTGATTACCAAGAAGATAAAACCCAATTTCAAGACTCTCGGCAAACGCTACGGGGCAAGGATGAAGGAGATTGCCGCCGCTTTCGCCCAAATGGACCAGCAGACCATCGCATCTGTGGAGCGGGGAGGTAATTACACGTTGGAACTTGCCGGCGGTCCCGTCGAACTGACAGCTGAAGACTATCAGATAACTTCCGAAGATATGCCGGGTTGGCTCGTGGCAAGCGAAGGCACATTGACCGTTGCGCTCGACGTGACCGTGACCGATGATTTGCACCGTGAGGGAATCGCCCGCGAACTGGTCAACCGAATTCAGAATATCCGCAAGGAGAGCGGATTCGAGGTGACGGACCGCGTGAAAATAGTGATTGAGAAACGTCCGGAGGTTGAGGATGCCCTTGCTTCCTTCAAGGATTACGTCTGTGCTCAGACACTTGCGGAGTCATTGTCTCTTGCGGAAAAGGTCGAAGGTGCCGTTGCCGCTGAATGGGATGATGCCACCATTGATATAAATGTGAGTAAAATTTTGTAACTTCAACCTTTCAAATTTTTGAGGATATGGCTACGATTAACGACGAAACCCAGGAGAAAGTCCGTTACAGCGACGAGGAACTTCAGGAATTCAAGGAACTGATTCTCGAGAAGCTGGCTAAGGCGAAGGAAGACTATGATATGCTGAAGGCTTCCATCACGCACAGCGGCAGCAATGATACCGAGGATACGTCTCCTTCCTTCAAGGTATTGGAAGAAGGCTCCTCATCACAGGCGAAGGAGGAGGCAAGCCAGCTTGCCGCCCGTCAGTACAAGTTCATCCAGAATCTGGAAGCAGCTCTTGTACGTATCGAGAACAAGACATACGGCATCTGCCGTGAAACAGGCAAGCTGATACCCAAGGAGCGCCTGAGACTTGTTCCTCACGCCACTTTGAGCGTTGAGGCGAAGAACAAACTCAACAAGTAGGATGAAGCTTACCCGCGGGTTCGGACTGGGCGTTTTTGTCTCCTGTCTGCTGGTCATCGATCAGGTCTCGAAGATTCTGGTCAAGACCAATATGCAGATAGGAGAGAGTATCCACGTCATTGGGGACTGGTTTCAGATACTTTTCATAGAGAATAACGGAATGGCCTTCGGGATGCAGTTCGGAGGAAGCATCGGCAAGTTGATGCTCACGCTGCTCCGTGTCGTTCTCGTGGTCATCATTACAATATATATAAGGAAACTTCTCAAGAAGCCCGAAACCCCGGCAGGAGTGCTTTTCGGACTTGCCGCGATTCTTTGCGGGGCCCTCGGCAACATAATAGACTGCCTGTTCTATGGAATGATTTTCGACTACGCGCCCCTGTTCTACGGACGTGTCGTGGATATGCTCTATTTCCCTCTGATAGACACTGTGCTGCCTGCAGGATTTCCGATTTGGGGCGGACAGCACATCATCTTCTTCCGTCCTATCTTCAATATCGCCGACAGCTGCATCACCTGCGGTGCGATATATCTGATTCTCTTCAAGTGGAAGTTCTTCTCGAAGGCTTCCCAATAGATTCCTCTCATTATGGCTTCCCTGATTTTCGCCCTGGCTGTCTGGCTTTTCTTCGCCTTCTGCTATCAGGGCCATCTGGT
>JAGHVE010000102.1 GCA_018064445.1 Candidatus Cacconaster equifaecalis | reverse complement strand
TTCTCGTCAGTGTATGTCGGAGAGGCTGAACCTTTGGTTATTATCTGCTCGATATCCAGATCCACTTCGCAGGAGACGTCGACAGAGGCGTCGATGACCGTGGGATCCACCTCCCTGCCGGGCTCCGGCCACTGGTGCACCGTATCGCAGGACAATACGGCAAGAAGAGGAATCAATATGAGTGTCAGCCTTTTCATTTCTTCTTCCCGCGCTTGTCCACAATCCTGTAATATATTGTCACTCCGGCCTTGTCTATCCCGAAATAATGCTTGGTGTCCTTGTTGAACCACGCACCGTTGTCCACATTGTAGTAGCAGTCATAGTCTAGATACGCATATCCGGCACCGATGGTGAACTCGACGCCCCATCGGTTGTTTTTTCTGAACGGCAATGAATATCCGTACGATATGCCCCCTCCATATAGGGGATGTTTACCGTCGCGGTCCTGATATCTCGTTTTGGTATTGAACGGAGTCACCACATTGTAATACGCAAGGTTGCCGTGTATGCCGACGTAATGTCTCCTTCCTCCCGGCTTGAAATAATACCTCAATTCCGGCTGAACGGACAATGTGCGCATACGGTAATTGTCGCTGACATCATACGGGCTGAAGGTAAAGGGAATATCCAGGGCGAAATGCCCGCCGAGGCCAATCTCAAGACCGAGATTCGCCACCAGGGCGGCATCATAGACGAGATTGTTCTTGAGAGAGAGGTAAAACGCTTGTTCGGATTCGACGGAATCAGCAGGAGCAACACGCAGACTGTCAGCGTTTTGCCCGCTGCAAACCGCTGATATCATCAATAAGACACAGATTATGTGGCCTGACACTCTCAAATTATGCAAACTAATCAATTTGCCAATATACGAATTATTCGAGGAAATGACAAAAAACCACCGGATAAGTAAAAAACATTATCTTTGCAAGATATACGCGCAAGATTATGATAAAATCAATGACAGGCTACGGGAAGGCGGAATGCCTTGTCGGGAGCGACAGATACAGAGTTGAAATCCGTTCGGTGAACTGCAAGAACGCCGACATCAGCATCAAGACTCCCTTCATCCCCAGAGAGAAGGAGATGGAGGTCAGACAGCACATAGCCCAGACCCTGAGCAGGGGCAGCATCGACCTTTTCATCACCGTGGAACGCTCGGCGGAGAACTCCGCAAAGACAATCAACGCCGATGTCGTGAAAAATTATCTGAAACAGCTTGAAAGTCTGTCGAGGGAGGCGGGCGTGGCCAGTCCAAGCCCAGAAACCCTGCTTCCTCTGGCGCTCAGGATGCCTGACGTCTTCGACACAGTCTCCAAGGAGCTCTCCCCGGACGAGTGGGACACACTGTCCGACGCCATAAAGAGAGCGGTTGCAGGGCTGGATGACTTCCGCACAAAAGAGGGTGAAAGCCTGAAACGGGACGTCTTCGGTCAGGTTGACAAGATTGAATCCTACGTGGCCGAGGTTGAGAAATACGAGAAGGAAAGAATCACGGCCATACGCGAGAAGATACTGAATCGTATTGCCGAACTCGGCGCAAACCCCGATGAAAACCGTCTGGAGCAGGAGATGATCTACTACATCGAGAAGCTGGACATAAACGAAGAGAAAGTCCGTCTCCGCCAGCATTGCAGATATTTCCGGGAGACCGCCGAGAACGAGCCCCTGCCCGGCAAGAAACTGGGATTCATAGCGCAGGAGATGGGCCGGGAAATCAACACGATGGGCTCCAAGGCCAACCACGCCGAGATTCAGAAATGGGTGGTCCGGATGAAGGACGAACTGGAAAAGATCAAGGAACAATCACTCAACATCTTATAACTATGAAAAAACTATTCTTTCTCCTTATGATCGGGATGGCCGTCATTTCCTGCACGGACAATCCCAAGGTTGAATCCACCGTACCCTACAAGATTGTCAAGGGCACAATAGTTCTTGACACCCCGGCCCGCGAGCCCGGTCAGCAGTCCGCTCTCGGAATGACCGCAGAGCCCATCGAAACCGTCAGGATAGGTCTTGTCGGACTTGGCGGCAGAGGTTACAGCGCCCTTGACAGGCTCACTTATGTGGAAGGCGTCCAGATCAATGCCATCTGCGACATCTACCCCGAGAAGGTGACAAAAGGCAACGAATACCTCGCCTCACGCAATCTCCCCGCAGCCGCAGAATACAGCGGAGAAGAGGGATACAAGGCTCTCTGCGAGAGGGATGACATCGACCTGGTCTATATCTGCACCTCCTGGCTGGCGCACGTTCCCGTATCGCTCTATGCTCTGGAGCACGGCAAGCACGTGGCCTGCGAAGTCCCCGCAATGATGAACGTCAAGGACTGCTGGAACATCATCAACACCAGCGAGAAGACAAGGAAGCACTTTATGATGCTGGAGAACTGCTGCTACGACTTCTTCGAACTGACAGCCCTCAATATGGCACAGAAAGGCCTCTTCGGAGAGGTATATCACGTGGAGGGAGCCTATATCCACAACCTCAACCCCTACTGGGACGGATACCAGGACAACTGGAGGCTTGATTACAACTCCAAGTTCCGCGGCGACAACTACCCCACCCACGGCGTAGGGCCCATCTGCCAGGTGCTGAACATCCACCGCGGGGACAAGATGAACTATCTCGTCGCAATGGACACCAAACCGATAATGGGTGCCGCCAAGGCAAAGGAGAAAATGGGTGTGGACAATTTCGCGGACGGAGATCACACCGTCTCACTGATTCGTACGGAACTCGGACACCAGATTGAGGTTCACCACAACGTATATGCTCCCCGCCCCTACAGCAGGATGTACCAGCTGACCGGCACGCAGGGCTTTGCCAACAAATACCCCGCATCACAGCTGGCTTTCGCCCCCGAATTCGAAGATTTCGTGTCCAGGGAGAAATTCGACAGCCTGATGGTGCAGTACAAGCACCCCATCACAGCCGAGTATGAAGTCAAGGCCCG
>JAGHVE010000003.1 GCA_018064445.1 Candidatus Cacconaster equifaecalis | reverse complement strand
GTTCCAGTTTTCGTCGTAATCCCCGGTCACTACAAGCAGTTCGTCATTTCTGCCCATAGCAATCTTTTTCACGTTGCTGTAGTCTGAATCCGAGACTGCGGATGTCCTTGTGTCAATCACCTGGAGTTTGGGCTGTATTGCTGAATAATCTCCGTAACTGGTGACATAGACATATCTGCCGTCTCTGCTGGCAACTATCTCCGCAGGGTTGCAGTTAACTTCGATTGTGGCGGTCTCCCTGAAGGATGAGGCGTTCACCACGGACACCGTGTTGTTGTAGGTGGGAGCGAGATATCCGCCTGAATTGGCCACGTAGATATTGCCTCCGGCGTATGCGAGCCCGTCAGGGTTCGGCCCGACCTCCGTCAGCCTTACGTTGTATGATGCGGGGTCTATCTCCCCGAGATAGCCTTCATAATAGGTGACATAGATCTTGCCTCCTCCGACTGCAAAGCTGCGGGGTGAGAGTCTGACGCCGTCTTTTGTGACTTCGAGCGGCATCCTGACCTTCAGGTCGCGGTCGGTGATGAAGATTACCTGTGAATTGTTGACTGCGATGTAGATGTCTTCGCCGTATGCCAGCATATCCTGCCCGAGATCTCCAAGGTGTCTGCCGTTGGCGTTGAAGAAGACGCCTCCCGTGACTGCCTTAGTTTCAAGATTGTACAGGGTCATTGAAGCGTCGTTCGACCCCCAGTTCCCGTTGTTCAGGACCAAGGCTCCCTTTATTCCGGTTACGGGTTCAACGGGGTCCGTCTTTTCGCAGGCGGTGAATGTCAGAGCGGCCAGTGCGGCCAGCGCAATTAATTTGGAAATTTTCATATCAGTAAGTTATTTTGATTGTTAAACGATAGTTTCTTCCGGGCATAGGATAGTATTTTATCACCTCGTAATTGACGTTCCCGATATTCAGGACCTCCCCTGAAAGGTGCAACTTCCAGGAATGTCTCCTGCCGAATTCGAATTTCCGGTTGATGCTCAGGGAGTGATCCGAATAGGGGTCTGTCCTGTATTCGGGGGTGTTTTGGGCGAGGGTATATCTTTCTCCTACGGCATTGACCGTGTAACCGACGTTGATCCACGGCATTTCAAGAACCAGTGTCCCGCTTCCGCAATGGCGCGGCGTGTATGCAATCTGATGCCTGTAGTTCTTCGCCTGAGGGTCCGTCACGTCCACCGCGTACTGATAGGAATAGCTGACACCGGCGCGCATCCGCAACCACTCGGCCAGCTTTCCGTTGTATGAGACCGACAGGTCGCATCCAAGCATCATGACCTTTCCGACGTTCCTCATACTCCAGATGAACATCGTCGGCACTGCGACAATCTTGTCCCTGACGTTGTTCCAGTAGCCGTCGCAGGTTGCGGAGAGGCTGTGCCCATTCCACTGCCCGAACCAGGTCAGTCCGAGATTGGTCTGATATGCCTTCTCGGGGTTCAGGTTCTTGTTCCCGACTCTCTGGTAGTACAGGTCGTTGAAGGTCGGAAGTCTGTAACTCTCCTTGAAGGATGCCCTGACCCTCAGGTCGGATGATTCGAGGAGTCTGTAAGAGAGGCTGGCGGAAGGGGAGAGGTTCTCTCTTCCGGGGGCCGGCTCGCCGATTTTCGTCTGCTCCCGTGCAATCGTTCCGAGGAGCGACGCCACAGCAGTGAAACGGTCCGACCTGTATTTTGCGGAAAGTGCGCCGTAGAATGTCTCTCTGGTCGGGTAGGGGCAGTAGGGGGTGCTGGCATCCAGCGCATTGACAACCACATCCTGGGAGAAAGAGATCTCCCATCCTGCCGTCGGAGCCCAGAGTGCGGTCAGGGAGAGGTCGGCCTCCTGCTGGCGGTATCTGTCATCGACGGGTTCGGGGTAGGCCGGGTTGGCATCAGTATATCTGTTCCAGGCGTTAACGTAGCCCAATCCCGCCTTCAGTTTCCATTTGGAGAATGATACGCTGTACAGGGCGTTCGCCTTGAAATCCCTGTCCCATAGCCTTTCCGTCGGGTTCTGGGTATATAGTATCACAGATCCCGGCAGCCCCCGTTCGCTGTCGAACCAGGAGAGTTTGAATCTGATGTCGCCGCCCTTTCCGAGGTCTCCCCATACGTTGAGTTCCGTATTGAGGGAGGCAACGTCCGAATTGAGCCGCGTCTCCTGTGTTGTCACGCTGCCGTTCTGCAGGGTGAAGGGGTAGTCACCGCGCGAATTGACATAGTTCGCCCACAGTCCGGCACTCCATCTCTCTCCAAATCTCTGTTTTACGCTGAGATAGGGGTTGAACGTGCCGAAAGATGCAAACCGCATCTGTGCGGAGGCAATCGTGCCGGTGCTGTCGAAAAGGGGTTTTGCAGACACGATGTTGAGCACCCCCACGCTTGAGGCCAGCCTCGCGCTGCGAAAGATATCTTCGCTTCCCGCTATCTCCACACTGACGCTCTGAATGTCATCCAGATTGAACCTGCTGATGTCCACCTGTCCGTTCTGGGCGTTGGATACCGTGACCCCGTCATAGCTTATGCCGGTATGCTGTGAGCCGAAATTACGGATAGTCACGGTCTTCAGTCCGCCTATCCCTCCGTAGTCCCGGATGCTCACGCCCGAGAAGGTGCGGAGTGCTTCCTGCAGCGAGACGACCCCGGTCTTTTCCATCTGGAGGGATGAGACACGCTGCAACGGGGCGGCGCTCACGGAGGCTCTGTTCCTCTCCGCCGTGACGCTTGCAACTTCCAATGTGTCAGGTGTCTGTGGTACTGCCAAAGACACCGCGATCAGCAATGCTGTCAAATGCATAAATCCTGCACACTTGAGAAACCTGCTCCCGGGCTTCTTTTGTGAGACATCGTCTATGGCAGGTTTTCGGACTTTTCCAGCCGGGACGCCTTCCCATTCTTGCGAACAGTGTCGTTGGAATTCCCGGCCCTTTGTATGGATTGTTCACCGCTGCGGGCACAGTTCAGGCTTTGCACCTGATTCCCTTTTAAAGCCGTTCCGTTGCATTTTCGGACACGGCTCACCATAAACCGCCGCAAAGATAGCGAAATTTTTCATTGATGATGCAGATGCCGCCGGGAAATTTCTAGAATTGCATCGCTATGGCCGGGGCTATTTTAAGGACCTTGCAGATTGCTGCGGCCTGAGAGAGGGAAGGCTCCGCCTTCTTTGAAAGGAAATCACTTATCCTGCTCGGGGATATGCCGATTTTTTCCGCCAGACTTTTCTTTGTCATCTTTTCCTCCTTCAACCTTTGTTCAATAGCCTCGCTGAATGACAGTACGGGAATGGGGAAGTATTCCTTTTCGTAAAATTCCACTATGTCGGAATAATGGCACAATTCAACGCATTTGGGATCATCCAAAGGAGTTTTGTCGTTTACCTGTGGCAAAAGCTCGTCTATCTTGGCCAGAGCCAGTTCATATAGCTGTTTTGTGATAACGGTTTCCATATGTCAAATCGTTTTGCAATCTATTTTATCATATTCGTCGTGTGTACCCACAAATCTGATATAAATGCGGTGAATCGTAAACTGTATTACCGTTACTATTCTATATTTGTTGCCACCGACATCAAATACATACCTCTGCCCTCCGATGGCATCAGTCTGGTTGTAGAATGATTTGATATCCGCATAATTTTTCCAGTTGCATTCACAGGCTGTAGCATACCATTGCTGGATGGCTTTTTCAGCTTCGGGACACCGCTCATAGAATTCCTTCAGTTTTTTATGTGATATCACGTGCATACGCAAAGATAGATATTATTTTGAATTTCAAAAAGAATTCAAAAAATATTTTGATATGCAAAAATTTGAATGGGCCTTTTTTGTGATTGGCTCAGACTGGTTTGACATTGCGGCAAAGGACAGACTCAGCCGCAGACAGCAAGTTATTTGCGAAGCAAATGACGCAGATGTAGTAAGACCGCATCAGCGGTCCGGCGGAGACCGTGTATTTGCCTCAGGCAAATACGGCAAGGTCGGGAGCCGCGGGGCTTGGGGCAGAGCCCCGTA
>JAGHVE010000122.1 GCA_018064445.1 Candidatus Cacconaster equifaecalis | reverse complement strand
ATGCGTACAGCTTCCTTGTCGAGGGATGCGTCAACACCACGGAGAACGATGACGTTGCTGACAGAACCGTCGGTATTTACCGTGAACTGCAACGTGACACGACCCTGGATTCCGTTTTCCTTCGCGATTTCAGGATAAACGAGCTTGCTGTTGACCCACTTTGAGAAGGTGTTTGCGTCACCGCCCTGGAATTTGGGCTTCTCCTCAACGAATGCGAACGGAATTGCCTCTTCTTCAACCTCTTCCTCTACAACTTCCGTGTGGTATTCCATAATCTCCACACCGAGGGATGCGTCGTCTTCAGTATTTACGAAAAGGTCGTCTGCAACTTCAACGTCGTCGTCAACGATGTCGATAACATCGGACAGTACAGGGGTTTTGGGCATCTCGGGAGGGGCCTGCTGCTGCTCCTGAGTGATAGGGATGATCTCTTCTTCTATCACCTGCTGCTGGCCGGTGAGGTCCATCACTTCCTGTTTTTCGGATGATGACCATTCAAAAGCCACAAGCACAATCAGCAGAACGACTGCCAATCCAATCTCCATAAACAAGGCTTTCTTGTTTTCGAGGTCCGCCTTCGGGGTTTTCTTGATTTCCATATCTTAATTTTTATTGTTTTCTCTGCGGTTCGGTCCGAGCATTCGGACACCGTTCCGTAAAATTAAGAAGAAAAATTCGTTTCTCCCAAAATTTTTTCAGCAAAAGTGTTGAAAACTTTTTTCAAAAATCAGGATAGTCTCTGATAATTAGCGTTTTAAGATATTGCTTTCGTAGAGGACGTTATTAACACCCTTCACAGCGGCGGCACTCTTTTCGAAAGCAGCCTTCTCATCAGACGTCAGGTCGTATGTGAGGACTTTCTCGCATCCGCGTTTGCCAATCACTGCAGGAACACCGATGCAGAGGTCGCTCTGGCCATACTCTCCGTCAAGATAGCAGCAGCAGGGGAATACCTTCTTCTCGTCGAGGAGGATTGATTTGACCATAACTGCGCAGGAGGCGCCGGGAGCGTACCAGGCGGAAGTTCCGAGGAACTTGGTGAGGGTTGCACCGCCGACCATTGTGTCAGCCACAACTTTCTGGCATACAGCTTTTTTCAGAGTCTTTGCGACAGGGGCGCTCTTGTAAGTGGCCTTGCTGATGAGGGGAACCATTGTGGTGTCTCCGTGTCCGCCGATGACGATGCCTTCAACGTCGCTGGGAGCTGCCTTGAGAGCCTGGCTCAGATAGTAGCAGAAACGGCTGCTGTCAAGCTGTCCGCCCATTCCGATTACGCGGTTCTTGGGAAGTCCGGAAGCCTTGAGGGCAAGATAGGTCATTGTGTCCATAGGGTTGGAAATGACGATGAAAATGGCCTTGGGGGAGTATTTGAGAGCGCTTGAAACCACGCCGTTCACAATACCTGCATTCACGCCGATAAGTTCTTCGCGGGTCATACCCGGTTTGCGGGGAATACCTGAGGTTATGATTACAACATCGGAGTTTCGGGTTGCGGCATAATCGTTGGTCACACCCTTGATGCGGGTGTCAAATCCATACATCTTTGCGGTCTGCATCATATCGATGGCCTTTCCCTCGGAAATGCCTTCCTTGATGTCGAGCAGAACAAGTTCAGAACAGATTTTGAGATGTGCAATTGCATTTGCACAGGTGGCGCCTACGTTGCCGGCTCCGATTACAGTAACTTTTGACATAATTTTATTATTTTTGTGTTTGATACCGAAATATTTTTCCTATCCTGCAAAGTTAATAATTTCATAATATAATGATTCGGTTTTTTTCTCAAGATACCGCCTTCGTCCTGAAAGGCAAAAGAGCAAAGGCTTGCTGGCTTAAAAAAGTTGCTGAAAACCGCGGTTTCAAGATAGGGGATCTCAACTATATTTTCTGCAGTGACGCGTATCTTCTCAGTGTCAACAAGGAATTCCTGGGGCACGACTATTATACCGACATAATAACCTTCGACAATTCGGAGGATTATTACTTCGAGACGGGGAAGGAGGCTGTCAGCGGAGATATCTACATTTCGGTCGATACTGTCAGGATAAACGGAAATACCTACGGAGAAGGCTTTGAAAGGGAACTGGACAGGGTGATAGTCCACGGACTGCTTCATCTCACCGGAGCTGACGACACCACGCCGGCATTAGAGAAGAAAATGCACGCTGCCGAAGATGAGGCATTGAAAATGGTTGCGGAACTTGTGTGATGTATGATGTTATCGTAATAGGTGCGGGACACGCCGGATGCGAGGCAGCACACGCCGCAGCCCGGCTCGGTTCTTCGACACTTCTCATCTCCCAGGATTTGACGAAAATTGCCCAAATGTCCTGCAATCCCGCAATCGGCGGAATCGCGAAAGGTCAGATAGTCAGAGAGATAGATGCGCTGGGAGGACTGTCCGGAATCATTACGGACAGTGCGACCCTACAGTTCCGTATGCTAAATTCATCAAAGGGACCGGCAATGTGGAGCCCCAGAGCTCAGTGCGACAAGATGGCTTTTTCCTGGAACTGGCGGCTTGCTCTCGAAAACACCTCAGGATTAGATCTTTGGCAGGATACTGTAGTATCCGTAAGGCGTCGAGAATCGGATATTTTCACTGTCCGCGTATCAATGGGCGCAGAATTCGAGTCTCGGAGCGTTATTCTGACTGCCGGAACCTTCCTCGGGGGCAAATTGTTCATAGGTGAAAATTCTGCCGAAGGGGGCAGGATAGGGGAGTTGCCGTCCAATGGCCTGACGGAGATTCTTGCCGCTGCTGGAATAAGGACCGGAAGGATGAAAACGGGGACTCCTCCCCGCATAGATATAAGATCTCTTGACACCTCGCGGTTCGAAGTGCAACCCGGCGATTCGGCACCTGCAAGATTTTCATATCTTCCCATTCCAAGTCCGATACAGGAGACGGAGGGTCATCCCGCAAGGGAGCAGAGGCTTTGTTACGTCGTTCATACGAATCCTGCCGTTCACGAAGCCTTGCGTGCCGGTTTTGACCGTTCGCCTCTTTTTACGGGAAAAATTCACGGCATAGGGCCCCGGTACTGCCCTTCAATCGAGGACAAATTGAGGACCTTTGCCGGCAAGGATGCCCACCAGTTGTTTCTGGAACCGGAGGGATTGGAAACCTGCGAGTATTATCTGCAGGGATTTTCTTCTTCCCTGCCTCTTGAAGTTCAAATGGATGCCTTGCGGAGGATAGAAGGTTTTGAAAACGTCAAGGTCTTCAGGCCTGCTTATGCGGTTGAATATGACTATTTTGACCCTACGCAACTCAAAGCGACCCTTGAATCGGATATCGTTGAAAACCTGTATCTTGCGGGGCAGGTTAATGGTACTACCGGTTATGAGGAAGCCGCCGCACAAGGGCTTGTGGCCGGAATCAACGCCCATCTGAAATTGCAGGGGAAGGAGCCGTTCATCCTGAAGAGGGATCAGGCTTACATCGGGGTTCTGATAGATGATCTTATCACAAAAGGTGTGGATGAGCCTTACAGGATGTTCACCTCGCGGGCGGAATACAGGATTCTGCTGCGGCAGGACGATGCCGACCTGAGGTTGACGGAACTCGGGTATAAAATCGGGTTGGCAACAGAGGAGAGATATCGTTTGACAAAAGAAAAATATGCGAAGGTTGACGCATTGGTAGATGCTATCGGCTCGACATCTGTCAAACCCGAGGCTGTCAATCCGTATCTGGAATCAATAGGCTCGGCTCCAATAGCTACAGCTAAGCGGGCATCGGAGTTGTTGACAAGACCCGGCGTGTCTGCACGGGAATTACTGAAATATGTTCCACGTGGAACACTGGATTTTTCATCCGAAGTTGTCGAGTCCTCTGAAATCAGAATCAAATATGCCGGGTATATCGATAGGGAGAAGAAGATTGCTGAAAAGATTCTGCGTCTTGAGAATTTGGAGATTCCAGAGAATTACGATTTCAGCAGAATAGAGAGTCTTTCCATAGAGTGCCGGATGAAACTCAACAGATACAAGCCGCGTACAATCGCTCAGGCATCACGTATCAGCGGAGTCTCTCCTGCAGATATTTCCGTGCTTTTGATTTATTTCGGAAGGTGAGGTCAGAACCTGCTGCGTACAGCAAAGGCAAACTGCCCGAAATATTTGTCAAGATATGCGAGGTTGTCGAAATCATTCTCAAGATAAGACCCAACAAACAGTTCGCGTGCCCGACATAACTCCTTAAGGGCCGCTCCTCTTGTCGGCTGCCCCAGTCTGGCGCATTTGATTGTGACGTCAAACAAATCCAATGCGCGGACAAATGCGCCTTCAGCACGTTTTTCGTCCCCTTTTTCTTTCCACTTTCTCGCACGTCCGACTTCACTGCCGATGTTGGCCATCTGCTCGATGAACGACAGTGTGCTCCAACGTTGTGAATCAATAGGTTCCATCATCTTTGAATCAGATTGCCGATGATGTGGAAGATGAGTTTTTTCGGCGTCTGTCTGCATATCAGATAATTCTTATTTTTCGTCGGCTTTGTAGATTTCGCTGATGGCATCAGCATATTTTGCAAGAAGGGTCTTGCGCTTGAGTTTCAGAGTCTGTGAGAGGCATCCGTTTTCGGTTGTCCAGTCATCAATAACAAAATGAGGCCTTTTGATCTGCTCGTGAGCGGCAAGCTTCCCGTTAACCTTGTTGACTTCGCTGTGAAGTAGCTTGCTGATATAGGTGTTTTCAAGAATCGGAGTCTCTTTCTTGATTGAAATATAACGGGATTTCGCGTATGATTTCAGTTTGGCAACATTCGGGACAATGATTGCAGATGCGAATTTCTGATTTTCTCCGACAACAAACGCCTGGTCAATGTAGGGGGATTCCTTCAACAAGGTCTCAATGACCTGCGGCGCAACATATTTCCCTGCTGAAAGCTTGAAAATCTCCTTTTTCCTGTCGGTGATTTTCAAATATTTGCCGTCAACCAGACATCCCACGTCTCCGGTATGGAGCCAGCCGTCCTTGTCAATGACTTCTGCAGTCGCCTCGGGATTTTTGTAGTAGCCCAGCATCACGTGAGGGCCGCGTGTCAGTATTTCGCCGTCATCTGCAAATGACAGTTCGGTGCCCGGGAACGGGAATCCCACAGTCCCGATAACGTTGATTTTGTCGGCAGGGCTGTTGACTGCAATTACGGGGGAGGCCTCGGTCATTCCGTAGCCTTCAAATACATTGAGTTTGGCCGCGTGGAATGTGCGGACAATCTTCGCCTGAATCGAAGAGCCTCCGGAGATGATGAGCATCTCCTTTCCTCCCAGATTTTCACGCCATTTCCTGTAGACGAGCTTGTCGTAGAAAGCTCTTCTTGTCTCGGTCCAGGCTCTTGATCCGGTTGCACCGTAATTGTTTGCAAAAGTCCAGGCCAGATTGTAGATGAGTCTCTTTATTCCTTTCAACTGCTTGCCTGCACTTTCCAACTTGCCGTACATCATTTCCAGGACTCTCGGAACTGCACAGAACCCGTCAGCGTGGCAGCTTTTCATATCGGACGCGATGGTGGCCAGACTTTCGGCATAGTAGGTGCCTATACCGAGCATCTGGTACTCGTAGTTCATCGACCTTTCATATACGTGGCAGAGGGGCAGGAAACTCAGCATCTTGTTCTTTGATGTCAGAGTCTGTCTTGCCGCGTGACCTTTCGCGTTGAACATCAAGTTGTTATGTGAAAGCATAACCCCTTTGGGAACTCCGGTGGTGCCGGAAGTGTAGATTATGCTGCAGCACTCGTCCTTGCCGACGGTCTCCTTGTTATTCTCCACGACCGGCGCGAATTTCTCCCTGTTTTCCTCTCCGAGGGCATACAGGCGGGAGATGCAGAACAAATCTTCACTGTCATCCATAAGTATGACCTTGATATCCCTTTCTATCTCCGCAGCAATCGGGGCAACTTTGTTATAGAGAGACTGAGTTCCGACAAAAATCACCTCGGCATCCGAATCCGTAAAGATATGTATGAAATCATCGTGGCTCAGAGTGGGATAGACGGGGACGTGTACCATATGGGCCAGATTGACCCCCATATCGACGAAATTCCATTCCGGACGGTTGTTGCAGATTGAGATGACTTTCGTGCCGGGGTCGTACCCGAGGGCAAGCAGGCCGTATGCGACAAGATGAGCTTTTTCTATGTATTGCTCAACGCTGACTTTATGCCAGATGCCGCCGCTTTTGCGTGCAAGGATGTCTTCTTTTGGAGAAAAAGTCTTGAGGTTCTCAAGAATATCAAAGGTACGGGTGATGTCCATCTTTGTCTTTTTTGCTGCAACTGACAAATATACGATTTTTTTCAATATAGGTCACTGAGCCTTCACCATCACGAAAATGTCCTCGCAGGGGGAGATTCCGAGACTCTCCAGATCCTGGCCGCTGACATTTTCAAGAGCATCGGACTTCCTGAATGTCAGTGTTTTACCATCGCGTTTGAGCTCAAGTATGGCGGGCTTTCCCGCTGTCTCGCGGACCTGCAGGAGTATGCAGCCCTT
>JAGHVE010000139.1 GCA_018064445.1 Candidatus Cacconaster equifaecalis | reverse complement strand
TAAAACCATCGGACACGGCAACGTATTATGGAACCGACGGAAACTGGAATCAGGTCTGCGCTTGCGGAATGGTGGCCGGAGCCCTTGCCGTTTATGAAAAGGACAAGCAGATCAGTGCCGATATCATAGAACGTAACGTCGTCAGCAACAGGAATATGGCCAAGTTGATTTATTATCCTGACGGCAATTACTCAGAAGGTTATAGTTACTGGCGTTATGGTACCGGTTTTCAGACAATCCTGATTGGGATGTTGGAAGAAATTTTCGGCCACTCCTCAAAGTTGGACTCTACTCCGGGATTCGACAGAACTGCTGAATATATGTTGTTTATGGACGGCCTTACCGGATCGTTCGGATATGCGGACGGCGGTTCTACCGGACTTGCCGCAAAGACAGGAATGTGGTGGTTCGCCAGACATGCTAATGATATGTCACTTGTTGCGAATGAGTTGCGTCTGCTGAGGAACGTCACCGAATACAGGAATGGGAGCGAATCTCGCGTGATGTTCTCTCTTCCGACAATCATCAACAAAATTGATGTGGATTATAATATCACTGTACGCCACGACAAGGATTTGTGGTACGGCAGAGGCAAACAACCTATCGTAATGGTACATACCGGATGGAACTGGGATGAAGGGGATCACTATCTCGGAATCAAGGCCGGTGTGCCGTCTGACGGACACGACCATATGGATGTCGGTTCATTCGTATATGAGGCTCAAGGGCAGAGGTGGTCCACCGATCTCGGCAAATACAATTATGCCGATATGGAGGTCGAATTCCGAAAGTTGGGCGGTGCAGGAAGCGGCCAGACATCCCTTCGCTGGGATGTCCTGCGACTGAATAATTTCGGCCACAGCACCATCAGTGTCAATGCGTTTGACGGCAGTTTCCAGAAAAGATATGTTTCCGACCACAACTTCAGCGGGACGGGGGAAATCACTTCGGTAATAGAAAGCGCCGGCGAACTCGGCGCCACAATTGATATGAGCCAGGTTCTGAAGGGGCAGGTGGCATCCGCGACACGCACAATCAAACTCGTGGACAAGACTAAACTTGTGATAGTAGACAGGATTACGGCATTGGACAATCTCGATGCCCCGGTTCTGTGGCATATGATTACTCCGGCTTCAGTAGCTGTGAAGTCCGGTTATGAAATACTGACCAACGGAGGAAAGACAATGTATTTGAGTGCCGAGTCCAGTATCCCTCTTGACATCAAGTACATAGGAGACGAATATGTGCGCCCCTCTTGGTTCACTCCCAGAACCTGGGATGAAAAGGAGAGCGTACTGATTGCCGGCTATGAATGTACAATACCCAAGGGAAGGACGGTGACCCTTACCACTACCGTCAGCCCGACAAGATAATTTAACCGATAACACTATAATGTTATGTTAATCAAAGAACACTATTCTGCTCCGAACCTCGAGGAGGTTTGCGACGTTCCTGCGTCGATTATTTGTCAATCGCAGGAAAATGACTTCACTAGCCCCGTCTTTGGTGGCCAGGATGATGATTTTATCTTCTAATTCTTTTGTGCTATGAAAAAAATGCTTTTTGTATGCCTGTGTGCCGTAGTAGCTATGGCCGCAGTTTCCTGCGCAAAATCAGAAATCGGTGCTCCTGCCTTTGGGGCACGTGTCCCCGCCGTTGTAAATGCAGTGGCCGGAAACACATCGAAACTTACAATTGATGGACTTCAGACTTCATGGGAGATGGGAGATGCCATAAGCGTATTCGATGTCACCGGAAAGTCTGAAGGAACATTTACAACGGAAGATAGTGGTACCAACGTTTCTTTCACCGGAACAAAAGGTGAAGGAGATGTGCTCAAATATGCCATTTTCCCTGCCAATCCCGATGCAACCTGCGCCGGAGGAGTCTTTTCCACAACTATCCCTGCTGAGCAGGATGGAACAATAGCCAGTGCCATTGCCGTAGCTGAGGAGAGTGACGGTACATTCGAATTCCTGAATGCGGCAAGCGTTATCAAGATTACCATTCCTGAGGAAATGACCGGTATCAACTTCATCGCATTTACTGCAGATACAAAAATTGCAGGTGATGTCGTAGTCAAAGATTTGACCGCCGAGCCTTCGGATGCAGAAGATGCAGTCAATTATACACGCGTCAGCATCTATAATAACGGAAGTGAGCTGACGGGAGACCAGTACCTTACCGTCATTCCCGGCACCTATTCAGGATATGTGGTTCTTGGAAAGAAGGATGGCAATGTGAGATATTCGGCGGCCGTAAAGGTGGCTTCCAAGGAATTCAAGGTGGATAGGATCAAGAATTTCGGAACACCTTCCGAAGTTGGCACCAACTGGGTCAAGAATGCTGTTCCCGGCATCTTCTCCATCAGTGCGGACGGCGTGAAGGCGTTCATCGCCCAGGGCGAAATCCGTTACAACGTTGAGACGGAAGCATGGAGGATTGCAGACACATTCGAGCGTCTGACCACCTATGACATAACTGCCGGCGAAATCGATCTGTTCAGATGGAACAATGCTGCAACGCCCATTGCGACCACAGACTATGGCACGAAGGTCACAGCCTGGGATCCCGCAGGAGACTGGACAACCAAGCTTCCCGAGAGCGGCTGGAGCATCCGTCCGGAAGCGGACTATACTCATCTCCTGAAGAATAGAACCAATGTTGCTGCAACTTTCGGCCTTGTGTATGTCGGAACGGAAGATTCCAATACAAAGTATGTTGTCATCTATCCTGACGGATGGGCAGGCCACTGCTCTGAAAAAACAAAATTTTCAGATGCTGTAACAATGGATGAACTCAAGGCTATGGAGGATAAGGGTTGTGCCGTTTGTGGTTTAGGAAACATAATTACCAAGAAGGGGACTTTGGATACGACACCTACTTACTATTTCTGGGCAACAAATTGGACCAAGTCCGGCGTTGTCCGTTCATACCGTTTTTATTACGATACCAACAAGGCCACGTGGATCAATGAAGGCCGCGGTATTGAGTCGAAATATGCCTTCCCTGTCCGTCCTTTCTACGAAATCAAGTAATTAGAACCGGATGACAAGGAAAGACTTTATTGAAAGGCTGGGGATGGTGCTCGGTGCTGCACTGTCCCTACCTTCATTTGCGGCCTCTGCGGCAAGTGAAGCCGCCGGTTCATCATCAGCGTCCGGCCAGGCATCCAAACCTTCCAAGAAGCAGCTCAAGGCTCTTGAGGCTCTGACCGAGCAGCGCCATGAGGCACGCTGGAGGACCAGGAGAATCATCAACAACAACGACGGAAATGATATGATCATGGCTCCCGGTCAAATTGTCTCCCGAGAAATGTTTCTTGCCCAGAGGTTCCTCGGACTTGTGGGAACACAGGTGGACACTGTCTGCTACTGCACCGGTATCACTTTCGGCGGTGATCACAAATGCAAGAACCGTCTTCTCCAGCAACGTTTCGGCAGAACGAGGTGTGCCAATGAACTTGACGCTATGGGAACCGACTGCCTGGACCTTGCCGTGAAATATTGTCATCAGCACGACATAGAGATTTTCTGGTCTCACAGGATGAACGACAGGCACGACACGACGCCGACCCCGGAGCTCCTGACCGATTTCAAGAAGGAGCATCCGGAGTATCTGATAGGCTTCGGAAGCGCTCCTCTGAGCTTCAATTATGCCCTGGAGCCAGTGCGTCAAAAGCTTCTGGAATGCTGCCGAGAGGTCATAGAGAACTATGATGTGGACGGCATCGAGCTGGATTGGTTCCGTCACATGCAGTATTTCCCCTCCGTCATCAAGGGTGGAAAGGCATCCGAGGCGGAACTGGAAATGATGAACGACATGGTGCGCAAGCTCCGCGCAATCATGGATGAGGAAGGCCTCAGGCGCGGCCGCCCCCTTCTTCTTGCCGTCAGAGTTCCGGATTCCCGCGAATATGCACGCGGGATAGGCCTTGATTACGAGCAGTGGCTCAAGGAGGATCTTGTGGACCTTCTGTTTGTCAACGATTATGTGAAACTTGAGCCGTGGAAAGATTTCCCGCCGTTTGCAAGGAAATACAACGTTCCGGCTTATGCATCCATGGAGAAGCGCAGGCTCTCGCTCATGGACAGGGACGAGAACGGCAAGATAACAGGCGGATCGTTCGAAGACCGGGCCCGTTCCGAGGCATACGCCGCATGGCTTTCAGGCATGAACGGTATACATGCTTACAATTTCTATTTCAACACCAAAGAACTGTATAACCAGATAGGTGACCCCTATGTGCTTGCTGAGATGAATGTTACGCCCAGGGAGTCTTTCTGCCTTACCAATAGCATCAAGGGTTTGGCATACTGCAATGCAGAGTATTGGCTCAAAGGCGGCAGGAAACTCCTCAAGAAACCGGATCATATCGAATATGTGACGCCTCCGGCCTATGGTGACCAGTGGCCGAATTCCAAGACAGAGCGGGATCCCAATCCTTAATGGAGGGATGGTGTAGGATGTTTTGTCGACCTGAAGGCACGGCTCATTTTGTGGAAACAAAATTTGATAGTACCTTTAAATCTATATTTATAGAAAATGAATTGTATCACCCTTCTGCTTTCAGCTGCGCTAAGTCTGTTTCCTCTTCACGGGAGCAAAGTACTGTATTCTTCGGAAGACGCTCCCGTTGTGGCGACGGCTGCCGGGCTTTTCGCATCGGATGTCGAGGCCGTGACAGATGGGCAGTGCAGCGCCGTCACAGCGCCCGCTAAAGGCAATCTTGTCATAGTGGGCACTGCAGCAAGTCCGTATGTCGCCCACCTGGCGGCGGATGAGTTGAAAGCGCTTGAAAGCCGCTGGGAGAGCTACTCGATGAAAATTGTGCGCAATCCTTTCCCCGGCGTCAGGCAGGCCATCGTGATTGCCGGCAGCGACCCCCGCGGTGCGGCATACGGCCTGATGGACCTTTCCCGGCAGATAGGCGTGAATCCCTGGTACTGGTGGTGTGACGTTCCCGTCCGCAAGCAGGCAAAACTGTATGTCACGCCTATAGCAGGACCTTCGAAAGAGCCATCGGTGCGATACCGCGGCATCTTCATCAACGACGAGGACTGGGGATTGCGCAAATGGGCGGCCCTGAAGGATCCTACCGGAGACATTGGCCCGGAGACATACGCCAGGGTGTGCGAGCTGTTGCTCCGCCTCAAGGCGAACCATCTGCTCCCTGCAATGCACAGCTGCACTTCGCCCTTCTATTCTTTCGCCGAGAACCCGGAGGTGGCCGCCAAATACGGCATCGTCATCGGTACGAGCCACTGCGAGCCGCTTCTTTTCAACAACGCCACCGAATGGGTTGTGGAGCGCGACGGGCAGTGGAACTACGAAGAGAACCGCGACGGCGTGCTGAAGGCGATGGACAGCCGCGTGGAGCAGGCCGCCGCCTATGAAAACATCTATACCGTCGGGATGCGCGGCATCCACGACCGTCCCATGGAGGCCGAAAACGAGAAGAAGAAGGCCGAAATCACCGAGAACATGATCCGTGACCAGCGTTCCATCCTGGAGAAGCACCTCGGCCGCCCTGCACAGACTATCCCGCAGGCCTTCACCCCCTACAAGGAGGTTCTCACCACCTACGACTACGGGATGAATCTCCCGGACGACGTGACAATAGTCTGGCCCGACGACAATTTCGGGCACATGAAGCGCGTCAGCTCCCCTCTGGAGCAGCAGCGCAGCGGCCGCAGCGGCGTGTACTACCACGTCTCTTTCCTTGGCCTGCCGGACGCGCACCTGTGGTTCTCGACCACTTCCACCACGCTGATGTATTCCGAGCTGCTGAAGGCCTACCGAGCGAGTGCGGACCGCATCTGGATCCTTAACTGCGGCGACATCAAGTGCTGCGAGATGCAGGTGGATTTTTTCATGCGGCTGGCGTTCGACATCGGTGCATTCGACTTTGGTAAAGCGGCTTCTTTCCCCACCGATTTCCTTTGTGAGATTGCCGGCGGGCAATTCCGTTCCGATATTGACGCATCCATGGGCGTGGCCATGAGGCTTTCGGCATCGCGCCGTCCTGACCAGATGAGCTGGCAGTGGGTGATGACTCTCAAGAAGCCCTACTATGCATCGGCGCAGGCAGAAACCGATTTCTCTTTTGACAATTATGGCGAGGCAGGACGCAGGCTTGCGGATTATGCCGCTGCCGAGGCTGCAGTGGACAGGGTGATGGCAGGAGTCCCGGAGGATTGCAGGGCTGCAATGTTCGAACTGCTCGAATTCCCGGTAAAGAGTGCGGCTGCAGTGAACAGAAGCTATCTTGGAGCGCAGCAGTACCGCCTCTGGCAGAGGCAGGGCAGGGCGGCCGCGGCCGATGTGAAGAAGGCCACCGAACTTGCCAGAAAGGAAGTCATGGACCTGCAGAACCGGTATTGGACCATACTTGACGGCAAATGGGACCACATAGTCAGGTTCCAGAATCTGGCGCACATGAAGGACAAGAACCAGTTCAAGCCCTCTCCCGCGCTTAGCAAGACCCCATGCGTGGGTGTGAGCGCCCATGTGGGCGAGTTCTCGTCCCTGACCCGCCGCAGCGGCCTCATCGAGGTTTATGCAAAGAGCTCCGTCCCGGCGGAGTGGAGAGCCGGGACCAGCGGCGACTGGATCCGGCTGTCTTCCCGAAGCGGCAGGACCGCAGGGGTGGACAGCGTGACCGTGGACATCGATTGGGCCCGGGTGCCGGAGGGCAGGACCCTTTCCGGCTATGTGTGCATCAGTGGCGAAGAGAGCAAGGAATATGTTATTGTGAAGGCGGTCAATCCCTCGGATGAAATCGCACCCGGAACGTTCGTGGAGGACGATGGCGTGGTGAGCATTCCGGCTGCAGAATATACGAGGCTCGGCGCCTGCGATTCCATTCAGGTACGCAAGCTTGGCGGCATAGGCATAGAGGGCAGTGCCCTTATGATGGGCGATGCCGACGGTTCCCTGCATGACTACCGTACAGACCGTTCCCCGCATGCGGAATACGATTTCTGGTGCAGCGATGCCGGAAGTGTGGACGTGTATGTCTATCTTGTGCCGCAGTTCCCGCTTTACAAGGATATGGACTTCAAGATATACAACGGCTCCAACACCGGCATACGCTACGGCGTGATGATAGATTCCCTTGCACCGCGCATGGAGCCGGAGATGAACATGGTGGAGTTCGGGGAGAACCACAAGATTCCCATCCTGCACGAGTGCTTCATCAACAAGGGGACTCTTTGCATAGACGCCCCGGGAATGCATACACTGAAACTGATATGCGGCACCGAGGGCGTTATGTTCCAGAAAATAGTACTGGATTTCGGTGGCCTCACTCGCAGCTGGAACGGTCCGGAGACAACAATCAAAAATTAAATGGAAAAGACTAAACAACTGATCGCGGCTGTCGTGACTCCGATGGGCCCCGACGGAAACATCAATCCGGGAGTCATTGGCAGTTATGCCGAATTCCTCATAGGCAGAGGCGTTGACGGGGTGTTCGTGAACGGCACCACGGGCGAAGGCCTCCTGATGGACAATGACGAGAGAAAAGCTATTGCAGAGGCTTGGATGCCATATGCCGACAGGCTCAGGATCATGGTCCATGTGGGAAGCACCAGCTACAAACTGTCCATGGACCTTGCGGCCCATGCCGAGAAGATCGGGGCCGCCGCAATCTCCGCAATGGGGCCCTGCTTCCTTCAGCCCTCCAGAACAGAGGAACTGGTTGATTTCAACAGGGAGATAGCCAAGGCTGCACCCGACACACCGTATTATTTCTACAATATCCCGGTGGCTTCCGGATGCAAGGCGGACGTGGTGGATTTCCTCACCATGGCCAAGGATGAGATACCCACGCTCAAAGGCGTTAAATACACATCCTTCAACACCATGGAAGAGCAGGAAATATGCGCCCTTGACGGCGGCAGGTTCGATATCCTGCACGGCCATGACGAACTCTTCCTCACCGGCCTCATCCTCGGCGCCAGCGGCGGCATAGGCACGTCCTACAACCTCACATCATTCCTCTATAACGACCTTATTGCAGCATTCGAATCCGGAGACATCGCAAAGGCGAAGGACCTGCAGGCAGAGGCCATCAGGTTCATCCATGTGATGTGTGACACTCCCAGCGTGATAGCCGGCATCAAGGCCATGATGAACATCTACGGCGTGGACTGCGGTCCAGTCCGCTTACCCCTGCGCAACCTTACCGTCGGGGAGATGAAGGCGATAGAGGATTCAATGAAACAGTTCGCCTGGATATAGGATGTTTTCTGTCGTAGACTGGTTGATTGTGCTCCTTTTCCTGGCAATGATGCTGGGGATAGGCTTCGTGTCCGCGCGCAGGACCAGAAGCGAGGAGGACTTTTCTCTCGGCGGACGTTCGCTGAGCCCTGTGTTCGTGGGGCTTTCCATGTTCGCCACCACGATGAGCACCCTGAGCTACCTGTCCTACCCGGGGGAGATGGTCAAATACGGACCGGCCTTCTTCTTCGGCTGCCTCGGTTACCCTTTCGCCTATTACATAGTCAAGCGTTTCCTCATCCCCAGGTTCATGGAGATGAACGCGACCAGCGCCTATGAGATACTGGAAAAGAAGGTCGGTCACGGCACGCGCGTCCTTGCCACCACATTTTTCCTCACGTTGAGGTTCCTGTGGATGTCGACCGTCGTGTATGCCACAGTGGCGACGGCTCTCGTGCCGATATTCGGCCTTTCGCCCTCGTATATAGCCCCGATCAGCGTCATTCTCATGGTCATCACCGTGATCTACTCGTCCGCAGGAGGGCTCAAGGCAGTTGTGACCACGGACGCCATCCAGACCATTGTGATGTTCGTGGGAGCTGTCCTGGCGCTGGTCCTCATCCTATGCCGGCTCGGGCCTGCCGACAGCCTGTCCAACCCCGGGATGACGGCACATTGGAATCCGATCAAATGGGGCATCGACCCTGTGTCCAGGCTGACGGTGCTCAACATCGTCATCATGCGCTTCTCCTGGCAGGTTTGCACCTCCGGTTCCGACCAGATGCTGGTACAGCGCTATCTTGCCACGAAAGATGTCGGAAGCGCAGCACATTCATACAAAATTTCCCTGATTTCGAACGCATGCATAGAGCTGCTGCTCGCATTGGTCGGCTATTTCGTGCTGGCATATTTCTTCTACAACCCCCAGATGATGGCGGACGGCACCACAATAGCCGGCGATGCCGACAAGCTGTTCCCGCGCTTCATCCTAGTGGGCATGCCTAAGGGCGTGACCGGTCTTATCGCCGCGGCACTCATGGCAGCCGCGATGTCCAGCCTCAGCTCCGGGCTCAATTCCTGCGCGACCGTCATAGAGGAGGACATTGTCAAGAAAATACGCAGCAAAAATGGCAAGGACAACAGCGGAGGTTTGAGACGCATCAAACTTGTATCTGTTGTTCTGGGTATAGCCGTGACGGTCGCCTGCCTGTTCGTGGGCTATGTCCCTGGCAACCTGATGGACCTCATAATGAAAGTCGTAAACCTCGTCACAGCGCCTCTCTTCGTCCTCTTCTTCATGGCCCTGTTCGTCAAAAGCGCCACAGATGCGGGAACCATCACAGGCGGCCTATGCGCCTTTGCCGTGGCCATTGCAATAGCTTTCTTCAGCCCCTTCGGCCTCCAGGCCATCTGGGTCATGCCGGTGTCCTTCACCATCGGCACCCTGACTGCCTGTCTCATTTCAAGGAGAACCTCAAAAATACACTGAGTACATGAATAGACTACCGCAATGAAAAGAGTACTGATTATCCTTCTTGCGCTGGCATCCGTCATTCCGGCGGGCGCGAAAAACAGGTCCATCTATCACAAGAACTCATCGATGGAGAAGCGCAGGCTTTCTACTATGGATATGAATGAAAAGGGCAAGGTCGTGGGAGGCTCTTTCGAAGACCGCGCACGTTCCGAGGCATACGCCGCCTGGCTGTCGGGTATGAATGGCATTCATACATACA
>JAGHVE010000074.1 GCA_018064445.1 Candidatus Cacconaster equifaecalis | reverse complement strand
TATGGTCTGGAGAATCGCGACAACGATTCATATCCCGCACAGCTCCAGAAGCTTCTGGGAAACGGCTACGATGTCCGTAATTTCGGGCACAACGGAGCGACCTTGCTTCGTCACGGGCACAGGCCGTACGGGACATTGCCGGAATATGGGCTGGCCCTTGATTTCAAGGCGGACATTGCAATAATCCATCTGGGGCTGAACGACACTGACCCGAGGAACTGGCCGGACTGGTCGGAGGAGTTCATACCCGACTACAGGGCGCTGATAGATACGCTCCGGGCTGTGAATCCTGCCGTCAGAATCTGGATATGCAGGATGACTCCGATAATGCACGGGCATCCGCGTTTTCTCAGTGGGACCAGGGACTGGCACGCTCAGGAGCAGCGGGCGATAGAACAGGTGGCTGCAGGTGCCGGAGTCGGTCTGATAGACCTCTTTGAACCTCTGTCCGTCCGGCCTGATCTTTTTCCTGACAATCTGCATCCGGATGCGGAAGGGGCGGGGATAATCGCCCGCACCGTGTATGGTGCGGTTACAGGGGATTTCGGAGGACTTTCCGTATCTTCGATGTATGGCGACAATATGGTGATTCAAAGGGAGCGTCCGATTGTTTTCAGGGGGAGTGCGGACAGGGGAGAGAAGGTGAGTGTCTCTTTCGGGGGACGCCGCGGGAATGCTGTTGCGGGAGATGACGGACGGTGGTCGGTTGTCTTCGACCCGGAGCCGGCCGGCGGTCCTTTTGAGCTGGAGATTGCAGGAAAGGAGAGGACTTTCCACTACTCGAACGTTTGGGTGGGAGAGGTTTGGATATGTGCAGGACAGTCTAATATGGAGTTCAAGCTATGTCAGGGCAGTACTGCCGACGATGACATAAAGGAGGCGGGAAGTCAGTCCCGGCTCCATCTTTTCAATATGAAGGAGAACTGGCTGACAGGGGATTTCGAGTGGACTGCCACGGCCCTTGATTCTGTCAACCGTCTGCAATATCTGACCCCGGAGGGGTGGAAGATGAGTTCTTCCGAGACAGCCGCAGGATTTTCCGCTGTGGGTTACCATTTCGGAAGGGTCCTGGCGGACAGTCTGAACTGCCACGTGGGGTTGATAAGTTGTGCCGTAGGCGGCTCGACCACTGAATCCTGGGTCGACAGGAATGTGTTGCGCTATGAATTCCCCGAGATTCTCCACGATTGGAACAACGGGGATTTCGGACAAGGGTGGGCCCGCGGCAGGGCAAAGAAGAATATGTCCGCCGCCGTCAATCCTCTTCAGATGCATCCCTATCAACCCGGTTATCTCTTCGATGCCGGCGTCCGTCCTACGGACCATTGGAGCATCCGTGGAATCCTCTGGTATCAGGGTGAATCCAACGCGCACAACATAGAGGCTCACGAAAAACTTTTCGAACTTATGTTGAAGAGTTTCAGACAGTATTGGGGGCAGAACCTTGCAGTTCAGGTCGTACAGCTTTCCGGGATAGGAAACCGTCCTTCCTGGCCCAAGTTCAGGGACAGCCAGAGAAGACTCGCTGAAAGCATTCCCGGTGTCGGCCTTACAGTCTGCTCGGATCTCGGCCACCCGACGGATGTCCATCCCAAGGCCAAGAAACCTGTTGGGGAAAGGTCTGCCGTTGGAGTCCTGCACGATGTCTATGGCAGGTCGGATGTCGTTCCTTCCGGCCCGGTTTATCGGAATTTCAAGGTTGAGGGTGGCAGGTTGAGGCTCTTTTTCGACTATGCCGTGGGCCTCTCCGGAAGCAGGACTTTTGAGGTCGCAGGCATTGACGGCATTTATCATCCGGCCTCTGTGACCATTGACGGACAGACACTGCTTGTGTGGTCCGATTCTGTCCCGAACCCTTGCGCAGTGCGCTACGGATGGCAGCCGAATCCTGTCGAAGCAAACCTGACCAATGTCTCCGGCATTCCCGCCTCCACCTTCAAGGATGAACGCTTCTGAAAAAAACAGTTTTATTATGCATAAACGAATCCTTTGCTCTGCTCTTTTCTTTCTTGTTTTCTGCATCTCCGCCTTCGCGGACCGGCAGTTCCGCAACCACAGGTATGACGCAATCAACGTGATGTCCGTCCGGGAGGGGGACATAGTTTTCGTAGGCAACAGCATAACGAATATGCACGAATGGTGGGAGGCCTTCGGCTGCAGGGACAACGTATTGAACCGGGGTGTGTCAGGTTGCGTGTCATCCGAGACCCTGGCCAACATAGGCGGCGTGGTTGCCGGCCACCCGGCGAAGGTATTCCTTATGGTCGGTACAAATGACCTTGCCGGAGGTTCGCCGGCATCTCCCTCTGAAGTCGCCGGAAACGTTGAGGAAATAGTTTCTCTCTTCAAAGAGAAAAGTCCCGGGACAGAACTGTATATACAGAGCGTTCTGCCCGTGGCTGAGGGCAACAGCCGCAGTTCGGAATCCATCATCGAACTCAATTCCCTATACAGGGGAATATGCAAACGGGAGGGGGTGACTTATGTTGACCTCTGGTCTCAGATGGTGGAACCGGGGACTACCCATATTAACCCGGCATATACGAAGGACGGGCTTCATCTCTATCCGGCGGGCTACAGGGTATGGTGCAATGCCATAGCGCCATACGTGGGAACGGGGTGCATATATCCGGATGCTCCTGCCGATGATTTCGGCCTGGAAGGCAGTTATGCCATGAGGGCGGCCGCTTTCAACCTTCTGCCTGTTGATGGCGATGACATAGTGATGCTTGGGGACGAAATGATTCACGGTGGCGAATGGCACGAACTGCTTGGCAGTCCGAGAGTGAAGAACCGTGGTACGGGCTGGGGAGCCGGCGGGGCTCGGATTGAGTTGATAGAGAAGGAGATTCCCGCAATCTTCGGCCACGGCAAGGTTCCGGCCACCGTCTGCATCCACGCCGGTGCCACCGAGGTTTCGTCCAATCTGCCCGTTGATACATTCAAGGTCCGGTACAGGAGGCTTGTTGCTGCTGTGGCTGCTTCCGCGCCGGGAAGCCGCCTTGTCCTGATGTCGGTCTGTCCCGTATATCCCTCACACAACAAGATAGCGGACCAGATGGCGGTGAACTCGGCCATCGAGAAGATAGCAGGGGAGTATGGCGCTGACTATGTGGATATTTACACTCCTCTGTTCAATTGTGGAAAGGGAAACGGTCACTATGTGAACGGGAATTACGTGACGGCGAAAGGCTATCTTAAAATCAGCCGCATCCTGTCGGAAAAGCTCGGTCTGGACCGGACTTCTACGGTATATCAGACCCGTGAAAACGCATTTACCGGGAGAGGAAACAAGGGGGAGGTGCTTGCCACCCTGACGGTCTCTCCGGCAAAGAAAATGAAACTGCGCAGGATAAAGGTTGCTCTGGATGCGGAGGCCAGTGATGTCACCTGCCTTCAGGTCAGATGTGACGGAAAGGTTCTCGGCTCTGTCAAGGTGAAGCCGGGAAAGAGGATTTACAGGATTCCCTGCAAGGTTGCAGTCGATGACCTGACGGATATTGTAATATGCGCTGACATTGCGGATACGGCCGTTGAAGGTCATAAGGTTACGGTTGATATACTGAAGTACAGGTGTGGCTTGAGGTGGAGAGCTGCAGGTTCTGCCGGAGAAGGTGGAAGGGAGATACTGCTCAAGCGTGTCAAACTCCTCGGTGCGGGGGATTATGGTTCTGCCGGGTACAGGATTCCGGCGATTGTCACGCTTCCCGACGGAACTCTGCTTACAACTGCCGACAAGCGCAAGAACAATGACCTGGACCTTCCGGAGGACATTGACGTGATAGCGCAGCGCAGCACCGACGGAGGCGCTACCTGGTCCGACCCTGTCACGGTTGTGGAGGGACAGGGCTTCAACCGTGGATATGGTGATGCCGCTCTTGTAGTCACCGCGTCCGGGGACATCCTGTGTGCTTTCAGCGGCGGTACGGGGCTCTGGGCATCCACACCCGAAAATCCCCAGCGCAATTATGTCTGCCGCAGTGCTGACGGCGGTTTTACCTGGTCTGAGCCGGAGGATTGCACGCCACGGCTATGGGGGGCTGCCGCGGACAATGTGGAATGTCGCACAGGACACAGCGCTTTCTTCGCTTCCGGACGCGGACTGCGTCTTGAGAAGGGTGAGCACGCCGGAAGGGTGATGTTTGTGGCAGCGGTTCATTCGTGGCAAACCAATCGTTTCGATAACTACATCTATTATTCTGATGATGAAGGGCTTTCCTGGAAGGTTTCCAAGTGCGCGTTTCGGGGTGGGGATGAGGCCAAGGTAGTGGAACTGCCCGATGGAAAGGTGTTGCTGAGTGTTCGCAGGAGTGGTGAGAGGGGCTTCAATCTTTCTGAAGACGGCGGCGTGACCTGGGGGGAACAGGG
>JAGHVE010000146.1 GCA_018064445.1 Candidatus Cacconaster equifaecalis | reverse complement strand
CCCCGAGAAAATCGGATTCTCCCCCGGGGTGGATTAAATGTTCACTATTTCATTTTTTTAAGACGCAAATAAACCATACCTTTGAAGGATAAAATTAATAAAACTCAATACTTAAAAACAATACGAAATGGCTAACAAAATGTTTACTGAATTCCCTCCTGTATCCACACAGCAGTGGGAAGAAGTAATTACGAAGGACCTCAAGGGCGCCGACTATGAGAAAAAACTCGTATGGCGCACCGACGAAGGCTTTTCGGTGCGTCCTTACTATCGTGCCGAAAACCTTGAAGGTCTGGAATTTCTGGACACTATGCCCGGTCAGTTCCCTTTTGTAAGAGGAACCAAATCAGACAACAACTGGCTTACCCGCCAGGATTACTGCCTTTGCCACATCGGCGTGAAAGAGGCCAACCGTCAGGCTCTCGACGGCCTGAACAAAGGTGTCGAGTCCGTCGGCTTCTGCATTGATGCCGCCAAGGGGCTCAGCGAGGCTGACTATGCCGAACTTCTCAAGGGCATCGTCATCCCCGCAGTTGAAATCAACTTCTGCGAATGCTTCGTGAAAGGCGGAAAGGAACTCGTCTCCAATTTCCTCGCATACGTGAAGAAACAGGGAATCGCCCCCGAGGATGTACGCGCCTCATTCGATTTCAGCCCGCTCCATATGCTCACGACCCGCGGAGGCTTCTGCGAGGAGAGAGCATACGATTATCTTGCTGAAATCGTGAAACTTGTCGCTGAGTACCCCAAAATCAGAGTTGTCAACGTCGAAGGATATGACTTCAACGATGCCGGCAGCAGCTGCGTCCAGGAACTTGCATTCGCCCTTTCAATCGGAAACGAATACCTCGCAGCCCTGACAGACAAGGGCATTGACGCAACAGAGGCTGCCCGCCGCATCAAGTTCACCTTCGGAATCGGAGGCACATACTTTATGGAAATCGCGAAATTCCGCGCCGCACGTGTCCTTTGGGCAAATATCGTGAAGGCATACGGAGTGGAGTGCAACTGCGCAAGGAAAATCAAGGTTCACGCCGTGACAAGCAGCTGGAACCAGACGGTCTATGACGCATACGTCAATATGCTCCGCAACACGACTGAGACAATGAGTGCCGCCATCGCAGGCGTTGACTCAATCGAAGTCCTTCCTTTCGACTATGCTTTCCGCGAGCCCAACGAATTCTCCAACAGAATTTCCCGCAACGTCCAGAGCATCCTCAAGGAAGAAGCCCGCTTCAACAAGATTACCGATCCCGCGGCTGGCTCCTATTATGTGGAAAACCTGACACAGAGCATAATCAACGAGGCCTGGAAACTCTTCAAGGCCGTTGAGGAGAAAGGCGGATATGCCGCAGCCTTCAAGGCAGGTTTCATACAGGAGCAGGTCAAGGCTGTAGCCGAAAAGAAAGACAAGGCTATTGCCACCCGCCGCAAGACAATCCTCGGCTCCAACCAGTACCCCAATTTCCTGGAGAAGGCCACCGAGGAGATAACCAAGGAAGTGGTCACTCCCGCTCAGGCACCTGCCTGCTGTGGTGAAAAGTGTGCTGATCCTCTTGCAAAATACCGTGGCGCCCAGCCTTTCGAGGCGATGCGTCTTGCCACCGACAGAAGCGGCAAGCAGCCCGTGGCATTTATGCTTACCTTCGGAAACCTTGCAATGTGCCGTGCCCGCGCACAGTTCAGCTGCAACTTCTTTGCTGTGGCCGGGTTCAAGGTGGTTGACAACAACCGCTTCGACACCATCGAAGAGGGTGTGAAAGCCGCTCTTGCCGCAAAGGCTGATATCGTGGTCGCCTGCTCCGCGGATGACGAATATGCGGAAGCGGTGCCTGCAATTGCAAAGGCAATCGGAGGCAAGGCAATCGTGGTGGTTGCCGGTGATCCCGAATGCCGTCCTGCACTGGAGGCTGAGGGTGTGAACCATTACATCCACGTCAAATGCAACGTCCTCGAAACTCTCAAGGAGTACCAGAAGGCATTGGGAATAAAGGAACTATAAAACAGCAAAACGATGAGACCTGATTTTAAAGATATTGAATATAAAGGTGAAGCCCCCAAGAACTGTGGCTGCAATGCCCCCGCGGAACCTTGGGAAAGCCCTGAAAAGGTGAATGTAAAGCCTCTTTACACAGCCGCCGATCTTGAAGGGATGGAACATTTGAACTATGCTGCAGGTATAGCTCCCTTCCTTCGCGGTCCTTACTCAACAATGTACGTCAACAAGCCCTGGACTATCCGTCAGTATGCCGGTTTCTCCACTGCTGAGGAGTCCAACGCATTCTACCGCCGCAACCTCGCGGCAGGTCAGAAGGGCCTTTCAGTCGCTTTCGACCTTGCCACTCACCGCGGATATGATGCAGATCATCCCCGTGTGGTCGGTGACGTCGGAAAGGCAGGCGTGAGCATCTGCTCCGTAGAGGATATGAAAGTCCTCTTCGACCAGATTCCTCTCGGAAAGATGTCCGTATCGATGACAATGAACGGTGCAGTGCTGCCCATTATGGCATTCTATATCGTTGCCGGTCTGGAGCAGGGCGTGAAACTCGAGGAGATGGCCGGAACAATCCAGAACGACATCCTCAAGGAGTTTATGGTCCGCAACACCTACATCTATCCTCCCGAGTTCTCAATGCGTATAATCGGTGACATCTTCGCATACACCTCCAAATATATGCCCAAGTTCAACTCCATCTCAATCTCCGGCTACCATATGCAGGAGGCGGGAGCGACGAACGACATAGAGATGGCCTACACCCTGGCCGACGGTCTGGAATATCTCCGTACAGGTATCAAGGCCGGCATCGAGGTGGATGCATTCGCACCCCGTCTCTCATTCTCCTGGGCTATCGGTATGAACCACTTTATGGAGATTGCCAAGATGAGGGCCGCGCGTATGATATGGGCAAAACTGGTCAACCAGTTCAACCCCAAGAACCCGAAGAGCCTCTCTCTCCGTACACACTGCCAGACCTCAGGATGGTCACTCACCGAGCAGGACCCGTTCAACAACGTTGCACGTACCTGTATCGAGGCTATGGGTGCCGCTCTCGGCCACACGCAGAGCCTTCACACCAACGCACTCGACGAAGCAATTGCGCTTCCTACCGACTTCTCGGCACGTATCGCACGTAATACACAGATTTACATTCAGGAAGAGACCTCTGTCTGCAAGTCCATCGACCCTTGGGCAGGTTCATACTATATCGAGAGCCTGACCAACGACCTGGCTCATCGCGCCTGGGAGCACATCGAGGAAGTAGAGAAACTCGGCGGTATGGCAAAGGCAATCGAGACGGGAATCCCCAAACTCCGTATCGAGGAGGCCGCTGCACGCAAGCAGGCCCGCATCGACTCCGGAGCGGACAAGATTATCGGTATCAACGAATACCGTCTTGACCACGAGGACCCCATCGAAATTCTCGACGTAGACAACACCAAGGTACGTGAAAGCCAGATTGCCCGTCTGAAAGAACTCCGCGCACATCGCGACGAGGCAGCAGTCAAGGCAGCGCTTGCCGCCATCACCAAGGCCGTCGAGACCAAGTCCGGCAACCTGCTGGAACTTGCAGTCGAAGCCGCCAAGGTAAGGGCTACGCTCGGTGAAATCTCCGATGCCTGCGAAAAAGTAGTTGGACGTTATAAAGCAGTTATCCGTATGAATACAGGTGTTTACTCTTCAGAGGTAAAGAATGACTCTAGCTTTGAGACGGCGAAGAAGATGGTATCCGAATTCGCGGCAAAAGAAGGACGCCAGCCTCGTATTATGATTGCAAAACTCGGACAGGACGGTCACGACCGTGGTGCCAAGGTTGTTGCGACAGGATATGCAGACTGCGGTTTCGACGTGGATATGGGCCCTCTGTTCCAGACTCCGGAAGAGGCTGCAAGGCAGGCTGTCGAGAACGACGTTCACGTTGTAGGTGTTTCATCTCTCGCCGCCGGTCACAAGACTCTCGTTCCCCAGATTATCGCTGAACTGAAGAAACTCGGCCGTGAGGACATTCTCGTCGTTGTAGGTGGTGTGATTCCCGCTCAGGATTACGATGAGCTGTATCGCGATGGTGCCGTTGCCATCTTCGGCCCCGGTACTCCGATTGCCACTGCGGCCATCAAGATGATGGAACTCCTGAACCAAAGGTTCGAGGACTAAGTGATTATCCGGCCGGAGCATTTCCGGCGTAAAGCCATAATCCGGTGCAATGGAATCCTTCCGATGCACCGGATTTGTGGGTAAAAGAAAATGTACGAAAAGGAAGTCAGGGAACTTTGCGGCAGGATTCGAGACAGAAGGCCGCTGATCCACAACATCACGAACTATGTGGCGATGAATTTCAGCGCCAATGTCCTCCTTGCGCTCGGAGCCTCCCCTCTGATGAGTTCGGAGCCGGATGAGATGGAGGATATCGTATCGGGGGCTTCATCACTCGTAATCAACATAGGTTGTCTGGAAAAGGAACAGATGAAGGCGGCCCTCTCCGCTGTGGCGACAGCCGGCAGGTGCGGCGTTCCCTGGATTCTGGACCCGGCAGGAGTTGGAGTCAGCCGGATGCGGAAGGACTTTGTCAGCAAACTGGTCTCCCGCTGCAGACCCGCGGCAATCAGAGGCAATGCCTCGGAAATTCTGACTCTCTGCGGAACCGGATGTGCCACCTCCGGTGTGGATTCCGCAATTCCGGGCAGTGATGCCGTGGAGGGGGCGAAGACTCTTGCTGCAACTCTCGGGACAATTGTTGCGGTCAGCGGGGAGGTGGACTACGTGACAGACGGAAGTAAGGTGGAACAGATAACGGGCGGTTCACCCCTTATGTCAAGTGTCACGGCGATGGGATGTGCCTGCACTGCTGTTGCAGGGGCGGCTTTGGCAGTTGAAGAGGATACTTTTGCCGCCGTATGCTCTGCAATGAAACTGATGTCTCTTGCCGGAAGTCTTGCTGGCGGTCGCTTTTCGGCACCCGGATCTTTCGCCGCAGGTTTCATCGATGCACTTTATGAAATTTCCGGCAGATGAAAGCGCAGGATTTGAGATTGTATCTGGTGACGGACCGTCTTGCCGCAAAGGGCAGAGATGCAAAGAGTGTCATCGCCGCCGCCCTGAAGGGAGGAGTGACGATGATACAGGTTCGTGAAAAGAATTCATCGGCACGCGAGTTTATGGCATTTGCGGAGACTGTGAAGGAACTTGCCGCGCCATACGGAGTTCCTGTCATCATCAATGACAGGGTAGACGTCGCGGTTGCCGTAAGAGCCGACGGTGTCCATCTAGGGCAGAGTGATATTCCCTGCGAGGTGGCCCGTGCAATGCTCGGCAAGGAGAGCATAATAGGGCTTTCGGTAGAGAAGATGGCCCAGATACCTGAGGCTAACTCCCTGTCGGTTGACTACATAGGGGTTTCCCCGGTATTCGCGACACCAACAAAGACAGACACAGCGGAGCCTTTCGGCCTGGCGGGCCTTTCGCAAGCCGTCAAACTTTCCGGACATCCGGTCGTGGCCATAGGCGGAGTCAATATTGAAACTGCACCCGGGATTCTGGCCTGCGGAGTGGACGGACTTGCTGTCGTAAGTGCGATTATGGGGGCCGGAGACCCGCAGGTCGCGGCATCGGCATTGAAAGGATTATGGGAGAATTCGAACTTATAGAAAAGATAAGGTCTTCATTTTCAGTTCCTGGCGGTATGACAGGAATAGGGGATGACTGTGCCGTGATTCCGCAGAAAGAGGGTATGGACACTCTTGTCAGCACTGATATGCTTGTCGAGGGGGTTCACTTCCTGTCGGACGAGATAACCCCGGAGCAGTTGGGCTGGAAATCGGCTGCCGTGAATATCAGCGATATAGCGGCAATGGGAGGCAGGCCTGTCTCCACATATCTTTCAATTGCTTTGCCTCGTAACATAGGGGAGGAGTGGGTGATGCGGTTCATAGAGGGCTACCGCAGCATCTCCGGAATGTTCGGTGTGCCTCTTCTGGGCGGGGACACTTGCAGTTCTCCGGACAGGCTCTGTATCAGCGTCACCGTCCTCGGCGAGTGCGCACACGGAAAGGCGGTTCTCCGCAGCGGAGCCAGGCCGGGCGATTCGATCTGTGTCACAGGTACTTTGGGGGACAGCGCCGCCGGACTGAAGGCAATCCTGGAGGGACGGCGGAGGGATGACCTGGTGGACAGGCTCATAGATGCTCACTACCACCCGGTACCCGAGGTTGAGGCAGGACTTTCCCTTGCATCCACAGGGATTGTCAGTTCGATGATGGACGTTTCGGACGGGGTGCCCTCCGATATCCGGCACATTATGGAAGAGTCCGGTGTGGGGGCGGAAATCCATACGGACAGTCTTCCGTTGTCGGAAGATCTGCAGAAAGCCTGTTCCCTTTTCGGATGGGACCCTCTCTCCCTTGCGCTTGAGGGAGGGGAGGACTATTGCCTGTTGTTCACTTGTCCTCCCGGCTCAGAACTTCCTGTGGAACATACTGTCATTGGTGAAATTACAGATACCGGCCGTCTGGAATGGCCCAGCTCCGGCAGGAATTATCAAGGTTTCAGACATTTCTGATATGAAAAGATATTCACGTGTTTTGACGATAGCGGGCAGTGATTCCGGCGGTGGCGCAGGGATTCAGGCCGACATAAAGGCAATCAGCGCCACGGGCGGTTATGCTGCAAGTGCCATAACCGCGGTCACGGTGCAGAACACGCTGGGAGTGTCAGCCGTCCATATTGTACCTCCCGAAACAGTCGTCGGTCAGATAGAGGCGGTTCTCAGCGACATAGGGGCCGATGCCGTCAAGATTGGAATGTTGGGCACGGCCGATACAGTTGCCGCCGTATACGGCGCGATTCAGAAATTTCACATTGACAACATCGTCCTTGATCCCGTTATGGTCGCCACTTCCGGCGACAAGCTGATAGAAGATGAAGCGGTCGGGATGCTTAAGGAGAAGCTGGCCCCTCTTGCGAGGGTGATTACTCCCAATATACCCGAGGCGGAGGCGATTCTGGGGGAGAAACTCCGCTCCCGGGATGACCTGCCCCGTTTTGCACGGAGCATATCGGAAAAAATCTCGAATCCGGAACTCCGCAGGGTCTCCGTCTATATGAAAGCCGGACATCTTGAGGAAGATGTTCTGACAGACATATTCTACAATGCGGAAGAGGACCGTTTTATCGAGTTTTCCTCGCCCTGCGTGCAGACTGTCAACACCCACGGTACCGGATGTACTCTATCCTCCGCCATTGCATCATATCTTGCCCAGGGATTCGGTCTTGACGAATCGGCCGGACTTGCCAAAAATTATCTGAAAAACGCCCTTGTTTCAGGTGCCGGCTACGAAATCGGTCGCGGTCACGGCCCCGTCAATCATTTTTGGTTATTGAAAAAAAATCAATTAAATTTGAAAGATGTATTTTGACGAGATTGTGGATTTATGAAAAATATTTTCGGAAAATCAATGATTGTCGCGGCGGCTCTGATGCTTTTGCCGGCAATTTCTTTTGCACAGACCTACGAGGAACTGTGTCTCAGGGCAATGGCCCAGATTGAGGAAGGGGAGACGGAAACGGATGTCAAGGCGAAAAGGGAAGCTTTCAACAAAGGTATTGCATACGCCGAGGCGGCCATCAAACTGGACCCGAACAAACCTGACGGATATATGTGGAGATGCGGCAACGTGGGACGCGAGTGTCAGACCCGCAGTATGATGGAGCAGAATTCAGCGGTCGGCAAGATGCTGGATGATATCGCCACGATTCTTGACAAACTCAATTGCACCGGGTATGCGGCAGCCTGGCACGCACTGGCCGAGATATACTTCCGCCACCCCTTCAAATCAACCGATGCGGCGGTCAACTATACCAGAAAGGCCATCACCTGCATTCCAAAGGGTGAAAACTGGCTGCAGACCTATACACTTCTTGCCGAAAT
>JAGHVE010000115.1 GCA_018064445.1 Candidatus Cacconaster equifaecalis | reverse complement strand
CACAAAGCGAGTCAGGCACGATATAGCCTAACTCGCTTTGCGGACTCCGGGTACCGCGGCACTCAGTCTTGTATGGAGTCAATTTGTCAAGCGCCTCCTCCACGGCGCAGGTATTCTCTTAGTATTCCTCCTCATTAAAGAAGAAGTCGTCTTTGGTGGGGTAGTCGGGCCAGATGTCCTCGATTGAGTCATATACTTCGCCGTCGTCTTCAAGGTCTTCAAGATTCTCAACGACCTCAAGGGGGGCTCCGCTACGGGTGGCGTAGTCGATAAGTTCGTCCTTGGTTGCTGGCCAGGGTGCATCCTCAAGTTTGGATGCAAGTTCAAGTGTCCAATACATAAATTCAGAAATTTAGTAGGTTCATTGATAAAATGGGACGCAAAGATATAAAAAAATAACACACTTCAAACTTTTTCAGTAAAGAAGTTATTAACAGATGATTAGGGACTTCTCAGGGCAGCCAGAAATCTTCTGCGGCACCACTTTCAACGCACAAAGTCCGGGCCAGAGTGAAGAGATAATCGCTCAGCCTGTTCAGATAGCTCAATGCGGCGGAATCGTCCTCCTGCAATTCTCCGATTCTGACGACGCTCCTCTCCGCGCGGCGGCAGACGGTCCGGGCGATATGGCAAACCGAACTGACAGCGGGCTTGCCCGGAAGCACGAATGCGTTTTGGGGAGGGAGTGAGGCTGTCATCTGGTCAATCCTCTCTTCCAGAAACTGCTCTTCAGCCGGGTCAAGCGGCTTCAATTTTGCGCTGGACCCCTCGCAGGCGAGGTGTGCGCTGACATTCATCAGGTGAATCTCTATGCGCCGCAGTTCCTCATCGGTCTGCGGAGCAAGGCTGCGGACCAGCCCAAGACAGCTGATGAGTTCGTCGACATCTCCATACGCCGACACTCTGTCGCAGGCCTTGCTGACCCGGGTTCCCCCGACGAGCGAGGTGTTCCCGCCATCACCGGTTTTTGTGTAAATCTTCATTGTTCTGCTATCTTACCGTCCCTCAGGCGGACAGTCCTTTCCGCAAATTTAGCAATATCTTCTTCATGTGTGACCAAAATTATCGTATTTCCCTGGGAATGAAGTTCGCAAAACAGATTCATTATCTCAATGGAAGTGGCGGTGTCAAGATTCCCGGTGGGTTCGTCCGCAAGAATGATGGAAGGATTGTTGACGATTGCACGTGCAATGGCCACTCTCTGCCTCTGTCCTCCTGACATTTCACCGGGCTTGTGGTGAAGTCTCTGCCCCAGCGAGACCCTCTCAAGAGCTGCCACAGCCCTGACGTACCTCTCCTGTCTCCCGACTCCGGCATAAATCAGGGGCAATTCGACGTTCCTGACAGCATCATACCTCGGCAGCAGATTGAAACTCTGGAACACGAATCCTATCTCCCGGCCGCGTATTCTGGAAAGTTCGTCATCATCCATCCTGGCCACTTCCTTGCCATTGAGAATATATGAGCCGCCGGTGGGGGTGTCCAGACATCCCAGAATGTTCATCAGGGTGGACTTGCCTGAGCCGGACGGTCCCATTATGGCCACGAATTCATTCTGCGTGATGGTGATGTCGATTCCGTCGAGAGCGCGGACGACCGTTCCTCCGACCTGATACTGCCTGCTCACACATCTGATGGATATTATCACTTTTTTCATACGGCAAAGGAACATAAAAACAGAAAGGGGGCCGTGCTCCAACTAACAAAAGTTTTTAGTATCTTGCAACTTTGTGGAAAAATGGATTTCCACTCTCGTTTACTGTAAAGATGGATAGCAAAGAGACAGAGGAACTTGCACGGCATTGCAAACGCATCCTGGAACTGATTGGAGAGGATTCTTCGAGGGAGGGTTTGCTGAAAACTCCCTTGCGGGTTGCCCGTTCCCTGCAGTTTTTAACAAAAGGATATGGTGAGAGCGGCGAAGAAATTCTCCGCAGCGCGATGTTCAAGGAGGATTACAGGCAGATGGTGGTGGTCAAGGACATTGAATTGTATTCGATGTGCGAGCATCATATGCTGCCCTTTTACGGCAAGGCTCACGTGGCCTATATCCCGAACGGGTATATCACAGGGCTGAGCAAGATTGCGAGGGTGGTGGAGACCTATGCGAGGAGGCTTCAGGTGCAGGAGAGGCTTACCGTCCAGATCAGGGACTGCATACAGAATACTCTGAACCCGCTCGGCGTTGCCGTTGTGATAGAGGCGGCACATATGTGTATGCAGGTTCGGGGTGTCCAGAAGCAGAATTCCGTGACGACGACATCCGCATTTACCGGCGCCTTCCTGAGCGACATCCGCACGCGGAACGAATTCATAACGTTAATAGGGTCTAAACTTCATTGATATGAAAATAGTAATTGCAGGAGCGGGAGCGGTGGGAACCCATCTGGCCAAGATGCTGACCGAAGGATTTCACGATATTACCATAATCGATGATGACGAGGAGAGGTTGACCAGAGCCAGCGAATCCATAGATGTCCTTACCGTGAACGGCAATCCCGGTTCCGTTGAGGTTCAGAGGGCCGCCGGAGTGTCTGATGCGGATTTGTTTGTGTCGGTCATTCCCTCGGACGACCAGAGCATCAACATAATATGTGCGCTTCTTGCAAAGAAGCTCGGGGCGAAGAAGGTGACGGCCAGAATCAGCAACGATGAATATCTGCGGGACGAGAACAAGATAATGTTCACCGAAATGGGGGTGGATCTTCTGTTCTATCCCGAAAAAATAGCTGTCGATGAGATTCTCAAACTGCTCCAGCGGTCGGAAATGACAGATTTCATAGATTTTGCGAACGGACGTCTTCAGATAGTGGTTCTCAGATTGACGGAGGGGGCTCCGATTCTGGATATGACATTCGAGGAGACGTGGTCGGTTGGGGAGTCGCTTAAATACAGGACCGTCGCCATCTCCCGTGACGGCAGGACGCTCATTCCCAGGAGGGACACCATTTTCAAGGAAGGCGACCTTATCTATGTGATGGCGAAGAGGGATGCCGTTCCCGACGTGATGGCTTTTGCAGGCAAAGAGAAAAACAGCAGTGTAAAACGTCTGACAATTGTGGGCGGAGGCAAGATAGGGGGGATGCTTGCACAGCGGTTCGAGAATTCCGCAAATTTCGTGAAGTTGATAGAACTTGACAAAAACCGTTGCGGCGAGTTGGTACATAGGCTTGACAAAACATTGATTATCAACGGGGACGGAAGAAATTCCGATTTGCTGTATGAGGAGGATGTCAAGAATTGCGATGCATTTGTGGCAGTGACTTCCAGTTCCGAGACAAATATTCTTGCCTGCGTTGCAGCGAAAAATATGGGCATCGAGAAGACCATAGCGCAGGTTGAGAACCTTGAATATATCAAGCTGGCGGAGGATATGGGGGTTGATTCGGTGATAAACAAGAAAATAATAACGGCGGGCAGAATCTTCCGGTTCACCTTGAGCAGCAAGGTCCGTACTGTGAAGGTTCTCAACGGATCGGAGGCGCAGGTGCTGGAATACATAGTGAATCCCAACAGTGCGGTCACAAAAGCGCCGGTAAAAGAGCTGGATTTTCCCAAAGATGCTGTTATCGGAGGCGTCATAAGGGGTTCCGAAACGATAGTGGCGGACGGAAACACGCAGATTCATCCTTACGACAGGGTATCGGTGTTCGCCCTTCCGACGGCGATAAGACAAGTGGACAATTTATTCTCATAATTATGGACCAATCATTCAAAACAAAAGGAAAAACAAGAATTGAACACGACCTTCTGGGGGACAAGGAAGTCCCTGTGGAGGCTTTGTATGGCGTTCAGACACTGCGTTGTCTTGAAAATTTCAATATAAGCGGCAATCTTCTGAGCGACCATCCCCAATTCATCAAGGCATTCGGATATGTGAAGATGGGTGCAGTCCTGGCCAATCACGAACTGGGACTCATCCCGGACAATCTGAAGGAAGCGATAGTGGCGGCCTGCCGTGAACTTATTGAAGGCAAGCACGTCGAGCAGTTCCCCGTGGATATGATTCAGGGCGGGGCGGGAACCTCGATGAATATGAATGCGAACGAGGTGATAGCGAACCGTGCTTTGGAAATCCTTGGCAAACAGCACGGTGACTATAAGGTGATCCATCCGAATGATCACATAAATATGGCTCAGTCGACGAACGACGCATATCCCACTGCAATGCACCTGGGCCTTTATATGCTTCATCAGGACGTGGCCTCTTCTCTGAAAGCTCTTGCAAAGTCATTCCGCGCAAAGCAGCGTCAGTTCTCTTCTGTCATCAAGATGGGGCGTACTCAACTTCAGGATGCCGTCCCGATGACAATGGGGCAGACTTTCGGGGCATTTGCCACGGCAATTGAAAACGAAACTGCAAAACTGGATACGGCGGCCAAGGGTTTCCTGGTCATAAATATGGGCGCTACGGCCATCGGAACCGGCCTGACATCTTCCCCCGGCTATGCGGAGTTGTGTACCAAATATATCAAGGAGATTACGGGATGGAAGATTTCGCTGGCCAAGGACCTTGTGGAGGCTACGAACGACACTTCCTCAATGGTCAACTACTCCGCGCAACTCAAGCAGATAGCAATCCGTGTATCCAAGATATGCAACGACCTGCGTCTGTTGGCTTCCGGTCCGCGTACGGGTCTTGCTGAAATAAATCTGACGCCCAAACAGCCCGGCAGTTCAATTATGCCCGGCAAGGTGAACCCCGTCATTCCCGAGGTTGCCAATCAGGTATGCTTCAAGGTGATAGGGAACGATACCACCATCACTATGGCCGCCGAAGCCGCCCAGCTCGAACTCAACGTGATGGAGCCTGTCCTTGTGGAATCGCTTGCCGAATCCGCACTCTGGATGACAAGGGCTCTCGATACCCTCCGCGTGGAATGTGTCGATACCATCACGGTGAACAGAAAACACTGCCGTGACCTGGTTGAGAACAGTATCGGCATCGTGACGGCTCTCAAACCTTACATTGGATACTCAGCCTGTACGGAAGTGGCAAAGGAGGCTCTTGTTACCGGAGGCAGTGTCTACAAACTTGTCCTTGACAAGAAACTCCTTACAAAAGAACAACTTGACAGGATTCTCGACCCCAGGAACATGATCAGGCCGACAATCCTAAAGTTCTGACGGATTGAATACCCGTTTACGCAAAGCACTGGCCGTGACGCCGGTGCTTTGTTTTATGCAGCAGTTCATCTTTCTTGTGGAGGCAAAACCTGACAGGTCGGCTATGTCCGCGACCGATGTTTCGAGATGATCCTTTTCCAGCAACAGGTCAATGGCATAGCTGGCCCTGAGGGCATTGATGAATCTGCTGAAGTTCAGCCCGGTGCTGTTGATGGCTTTCGAAACATAGTCCCTGTTGGACGACAGTTTTGAGGCAAGTGACTCCAGCGTAAGATTGCTGTCTAAATACAGTTTCTCGGATTCTAGAGTTCTGGAGATGTAGTCAATCAGAGATTCCTTCTTCTTCCTATGAGTCATAATCATCCATATTTTTACGCCTGTATTCCTTGCACCACTCTGCCGGTGTGTAGCCGGTGTTGCGGCTGAACGCCCCGTTGAAAGTGGTCATTGAATTGAATCCGACACGGTGCGCAAGTTCGTTCATCTGGATATCGGGATTGAGGGCATATACTCTGATGGCCTCCTTTATGCGGTAATAATGAATCAACTGACAGAAATTCTTTCCCATCCGTGATTTGATGGCCTGCGCCACATAATTTTTGTTTGTAAAGAGTCTGTCTGAAATGTCCGATACCCGTATTTCCGGATTCAGGTATAGTTTTTCCCTGTCGAGCAATTCACAGATTTTGTTTTTGAGGTTTTCCATATCATAGGTCTTGCTGTCCAGCGGCTCGTCTTCCAGAAGGTCTTTCCCTTCATCGGCATATTGCTGCTCCATAAGGGGGTAGATAACTTTCTGCGGCATCCCCGGCATTGCGGCTCCCGTTCTTTTTCTCTTTGAATGCCGGCGTAATAAAAAGAATACGATGCCAATCAAAGGGATATAGCCCAGAATCAGGAAAAGGATTACCATACGCTTCGTCATTTTGTTTGAGGCGAAGATATGGCAGAAAACACGCGATTACAATTCAATCACATAACCGCGATATAATTTCGATTTTTCTGGAAATTATTTCTTTATCTGATCAAAGCCCTGGCCGAACACACCCATTACGGAGGCTTCCGTGATAAATGCGTTTGAATCAACATCTCTGACCAGGTGCAGGATGAACGGAGAGTCGTGTTTGCGGGCCACTACCAGCAGCACTTTCTTCTCCTGCTTGGAATACCACCCCATTCCGTGGAGGACCGTAACTCCGCGGTTGGCCTCCTTGGAAATCCGGTCTGCAATTTCTTCATATTTTTCGGAAAAAATACAGATTTGCACACACTGTTTTGTTCCGGAAATGACGGTATCTATTGTAAATGAGAACATACCAGTCGTTACATAACCATATACGACTATTGCAAGCCGACTTCCGAAATTGTTGTCCGAAGGAATCAGCAGTGATGAGCCGATTATAATAAAGTCAAGCACCATCAACACTTTTCCGGGAGAGATTGCCCTGTATTTGTTTATAATCAGAGCTATGATATCGGTGCCTCCGCTGCTTCCTCCTTCCGAAAAGGTAATCGCTATTCCCAAGCCTGAAAGCGAGCCGCCTATTATGGCGCAGAGAAGTTTTCCGTTGGTCAATGCGAAATCGTTGATGAAGGAGGGTGAAATCAGAGAGGGAACGAATCTCAGGAACAGGGTCGTTACAACGATTGCATAGATGGTCTTTCCGCTGAATCCCGCTCCCAGTGTTTTCAGCCCCACCAGAATCAGTACCAGATTTATCAGAAGATAGGAATAACTGACGTTGAAGCCCGTGCAATATTGTATGATTGTGGAAATTCCGGTTACCCCTCCACCGACGAGACCGTTGGGAATGATGAATATGGTCCACGCTATAGTGTAGCAGAGCAACCCCATTGATATTATCAGATAGGATTTGAGGGTGGCCAGAATTTTTTTAGTCTCCATAACTTCTCGACATCAGCAGACTATGTTGATGATTTTCCCGGGGACAACTATGACTTTCCGAATGGAGGCGCCCTGGAGGTATTTTACGGTATTGGGCTCGTCCTTGATTGCCTGCTCCACCTCTTCGCGGGAAAGGCTTTTCGGCAGGCTGACGGTGAAACGCATCTTTCCGTTGAACTGTACGGGATACGTCACGCTGTCTTCCACGGTATAGGCTTCCACATATTCGGGGAAGGTGGCGAAGGAGACGCTGTCCGTATGTCCGAGAAGGCTCCATATCTCCTCTGCAATGTGCGGCGCATAAGGGCTGACCAGAACAATCAAGGGCTCGAGAATCTCCCGTTTGTCGCAATTCAGGGCCGACAGTTCGTTTACGGCTATCATCATTGCGCTGACGGTGGTGTTGAATGAGAAACCCTCGATGTCCGACTGGACTTTGCCTATCAGTCTGTGGAGAATCTTGAGTTCGGAAGCCTCTGCCTTGCCTTCACTTACGCGGAAAACGTTGCCTTCATCGTGATAGAGTTTCCACAACTTTCTCAGGAAACGGTGGACTCCGTCTATTCCCTTGGTGTCCCAGGGTTTGGACTGCTCGAGAGGACCGAGGAACATCTCGTACATACGCAGCGTGTCAGCCCCGTAGTCGTTGCAGATATTGTCCGGATTGACGACGTTGAACATTGACTTGCTCATCTTCTCCACGGCATTTCCACAGATGTACTCACCATCTTCAAGTATGAATTCCGCTGAGGCGAAATCCGGCATCCACTTCCTGAAGGCTTCGGTGTCGAGCCTGTCATTGTGGACGATGTTGACGTCGACGTGTATTTCGGTCGTATCGTAATTGTCCTTCAGTCCGAGTGATACGAAGGTGTTGCTGTTCTTTATGCGATAGACGAAGTTGCTCCTTCCCTGAATCATTCCCTGATTGACAAGTTTCCTGAACGGCTCCTGCTCGCAGACATATCCGATGTCATAGAGGAATTTGTTCCAGAAGCGGGAATAGATGAGGTGTCCGGTCGCGTGTTCCGTGCCTCCGATATACAGGTCGACGTTTCTCCAGTACTCGTTCGCCTGCCTGCTGACCAGCCCGCTGTCATTATGCGGGTCCATATATCTGAAATAGTAGGCACTGCTGCCGGCGAATCCGGGCATCGTGCTCTTTTCCAGAGGATAGCCCTGATATGTCCAGTCCTTTGCCCGTGCAAGAGGGGGCTCCCCGTCTTCGGTGGGTTTGAATGAACTTATTTCAGGCAGCCGGAGGGGAAGTTCGCTTTCCGGAAGGGCCGTGGGAATGCCGTCCCTGTAGTAGATGGGGAACGGCTCACCCCAATAACGCTGGCGGGAGAAGATGGCGTCGCGCAGGCGGTAGTTGACCTTGCGGCGGCCGATACCCTTGCTTTCCACATATTCGATTGCGGCAGGAATAGCCTGTTTCACGGTAAGCCCGTTGAGGAATCCGGAGTTGCACATTATGCCGTCCTTTGCATCAAAACTCTCCTCCGAAACGTCGCATCCTTCGATAAGCGGCACGATTGGCAGAGAGAAATTTTTCGCAAAGTTGTAATCCCGACTATCGTGGGCGGGGACTGCCATTATCGCGCCCGTACCGTAACCGGCGAGGACATATTCTGAAATCCAGATAGGGACTTTCTGCCCTGTCACGGGGTTGATTCCGTATGATCCGGAGAAAACTCCGGTAACCTTCCGGGTCTGTGCTATGCGCTCCCTTTCGGTTTTCTTCTTCACGGCGGCCAGATATGCCTCCACTTCCTCCTTGCGGTCGGGAGAGGTCAGTCTTGATACCCATTCGCTTTCAGGGGCGAGAACCATAAAAGTCACGCCGAAGAGTGTGTCGGCCCTCGTGGTGAAAATCGTAAGGTCATACCGGTCATTGCCGTTGACCACATTGAACACTATCTCCGCGCCCTGGCTCTTCCCAATCCAGTTGCGCTGCATCTCCTTGAGGGATTCAGTCCAGTCAAGATCTTCCAGTCCCTCAAGCAGCCTTTCAGCGTATGCGGAAACTCTGAGCTGCCATTGCTGCATCATCTTCTGCTCTACGGGGAATCCGCCGCGTACGGAGATACCGTCCTTCACCTCGTCGTTCGCCAGCACCGTACCCAGCTTGGGGCACCAGTTGACAGCGGTCTTGCCGAGGTAGGCTATCCGCCAGTTCATCAGTATGTCTGACTTCTCCTTTTCGCTGAAGGCGTTCCACTGCGCTGCGGTGAAATCTGCACTCCCTTCCTTTTCGAATTTCTCCACGAGTCCGGAAATCGGCTCCGCCTTGCCCGTCTCCGGGTTGAACCAGTGGTTGAACATCTGGATGAACGCCCATTGAGTCCATTTATAATACGCAGGATCACAGGTTCTTACTTCACGGGACCAGTCGTATGAGAAGCCTATCCTGTCCATCTGCTCACGATATCTTGCGATATTCCTGTCCGTTGTTTCGGCGGGGTGCTTTCCTGTCTGGATTGCATACTGCTCGGCAGGCAGTCCGAAAGCGTCATATCCCATCGGGTGCAGGACATTGAAGCCCTTGAGACGTTTGTACCGGCTGTAGATGTCACTTGCGATATATCCTAAGGGATGACCTACGTGGAGGCCGGCTCCTGAAGGGTACGGGAACATATCCAGAACGAAACATTTGGGCCTGGACGGGTCCTCTTTTACTTCAAAGGTGTGATTTTCAGCCCACCAGGTCTGCCATTTCTTCTCTATTTCCGTGAAATTGTAATCCATTGCTCTCTTTTTTGAGTGAAACGCAAAGATAAACAATTTCACGTAACCACGTCATTTCTTGATGCCGATTTTGGGCTTGGAGGTGGAGAGCCGGAATTCGACGGGAACGACGAGGCGTGTCCTGACTTTCTCTCCCTTTATTCTTCCGGCCTGCCATTTCGGGGAGACGCTGATCACTCTCACGGCTTCTTCGTCCAGGTCTTCGTCAACCCCGCTGACGACTTCCACGTTGGTTACTTCGCCGTTCTTCTCCACTATGAAACTTACTAACACTTTCCCTTGGATTCCGGCCTCAAGCGCTCTTCGCGGGTATTTCACGTACTTGTAAACCCAGTTTTCAAGGAAGGCCTTCTCGTTGTTGTGGAAAAATTCGGGGCGGGTGTCACATTCCGCGGGAGAGTGGACGTCATCATCTTCTCCGGCCAGGGTTTCGTGATAGGTTGCGGCCCTGGCTTCGGGCAGAACGGGCGTGTTGGATATGACTTTCAGAAAATGGAATATATAGTTGCATTCCAGCTCCATCGCCTGATAGTCAAGCAGATGCGGCTTGTCCTTTATGGTGTGGTATTCCTTTGTCATCCCGTTGCTGAATGAAACGATGGGGATGCCTTTCTCATAGAACGGGAGATGGTCGGAAGGGGTGATTTCCCTCGGGGCTTCGGCCGGAACCAGAACAACCGGTTCGGTGGCCGTGCCGTCCAGCAGCCCGGTCAGGTATTTCATCGGCATCTGTGAGAAAATGGAGAAGGGGTTCTCCTTGTCCCCGCACCCAAGCATATTGAGGTTTATCATCGCCCTGACCCTGTCAATCTGAGAAAAAGCGCGGTTTACAAAATACCACGACCCGGCCATTCCTTTTTCGGATGCACCGAATCCTATGAAAATCACGCTCCTGCCGAACATATAGCTGTGCTGGCCGGCCATCCTTGCAATCTCCATCAGGATTGCCGTGCCCGAAGCGTTGGCGTTTGCCCCCGAAAAGATTTGCGTCTCGGTTTTTCCGTTGACGGTCAGCCGGTTGATGCCCAGATGGTCGAAATTTGCGCCGATGACGATATATTCCTCCTTGAGCGACGGGTCGCTGCCTTCAATCATTCCGACTATATTGCAGGAAGAAATCTCCTCTCCCTTGTCCTTGATTTTGAAATCCTGGCCGTTCCTGTCAGTCAGAAGGACAAGACCTGCGCTTTTGAAAGAATCGTAGACATATCCGGCGGCTTCCTTTTCGCCGGGAGTGCCGGCCATCCTTCCCTCCAGTTTCTCGTCGCAGAGAAATTCCACGTGCTTCTGCAGGGAGGAGGCCACGTTGAAATCCTGCGCCGCCAGGGTGACGGTGCAGAGCACGAGGGAAAGTGCAGGCAGAAACTTTTTCAAACTATTTCTTGTAGAAGGGAGCCTTGACAACCACAGCCTTGAGGAGCTTTCCTCTCACGTCTATGAAAATCTCGGACCCCATTTTGTTGAAAGGCACATCCACATATCCCATACCAATCGCCTTTTTGACGGAAGGACCCATTGTCCCGGATGTGACGTGGCCGATTTTCTTTCCTGTCTCATCGCAGATGTCCATTTCGTGCCGCGCAATTCCGCGGTCGACAAGCTCGAATGCGACAAGTTTGCGGGTGACGCCTTCTGCTTTCTGCTTCTCCAGGAATGCACGGTCGAGGAAATCGCCCTTGGCATCCGTGAATTTGGTTATCCAGCCGAGCCCGGCCTCTATCGGGGAAGTGGTGTCGTCAATGTCGTTGCCATAGAGGCAGAAGCCCATCTCCAGACGCAGGGTGTCGCGCGCACCGAGTCCTATCGGCTTGATTCCGAAAGGTTCTCCCGCTTCGAAAACAGCCTTCCAGAGTTTGTCCCCTTCTCTGTTGGGAACGTATACTTCGCATCCGCCGCTTCCGGTATAGCCTGTAGTGGAGATGATGGCGTCTTTTATGCCTGCAACTTCAATCTGCTTGAAAGTGTAGTATTCCATACCCAGCACATCCTCCTTGCAGAGTTTCTGCATGACTTCCATAGCCTTGGGGCCCTGGATTGCCAACTGGCAGGTGTCATCGGAAGCGTTGACGAGATCCTTCCCTACGGCAAGCCCGAAACCGGGCGCATATTTGCAGAGATGGTTCCAGTCTTTCTCAATGTTTGCGGCATTGACGGCGAGAAGGTACTTTTCTCCGGGATTGAAACAATAGACGATGAAGTCATCGACAATACCGCCCTTTCCGTTGGGGAAGCAGGTGTACTGGGCCTTGCCGGGAACCAGGACGGAAATGTCGTTGGATGAGACGAACTGAAGGAACTTCAGTGAATTGGGGCCGCTTACCCAGATTTCGCCCATATGCGATACGTCAAATACGCCGACCCCCTCGCGGACGGTGGCGTGTTCTTCGTTGATGGAAGTGTATTGGATGGGCATATTGAACCCGGCGAACGGAGCCATCTTGGCGCCCAGCGCGATATGTTTCGCGGTGAAGACAGTATCTTTCATTTCAGTGTCGTTTGATTTCAAAAATTGTGTGTACTGCAAATATACGGATTTTAAGTATATTTACATTCGGATTCATCAAATCAGTATGACGGAGAAGTACTTATCGCTTGAGCAGGTTGACCCGGTGGACATTTTCGGAGTCAATAACCGGATTTTCAATCAGTTTGTGTCCCATTTCCCCAAAGTGAAGGCTGTGGCCAGGGGGTCGGAGATATATGTGGCGGGTGCCGCGGGGGACATCAGTGAGTTTGAGGAGAAGTTCAAGGCGCTCTCCGGGATGGCCGCAAGGAAGTCGCACCTGTCGGAATATGACGTTGAATCCATATTCGGGGATAATGTGGAGACCGGGCAGGTGGAGATATCGCAGACGAAGGAGAGTATAATAGTGTTCAGCACGGAGGGCAGGGCAATCAAGGCCCGTACCGTCAACCAGAAGAAGATGGTCAGCGAATATTATCAGAATGACCTGCTGTTCGCGTTGGGTCCGGCCGGAAGCGGAAAGACATACACCGCAATAGCGCTGGCGGTCCGCGCATTGAAAAACAGGGAGGTCAAGCGGCTGATTCTGACCCGTCCCGCGGTTGAGGCGGGGGAGAGGCTCGGTTTTCTTCCGGGAGATTTGAAAGACAAGCTGGACCCCTATCTCCAGCCTCTGTATGATGCTCTCGGCGATATGATTCCCGCAAAGAAACTGCAGTCATTTATGGAAGAGGGGGTTATTCAGATCGCTCCGCTCGCCTATATGAGGGGTCGTACCCTCGACAGGGCTTTCGTCATTCTGGATGAGGCTCAGAACACCTCCCTGGGGCAGCTTAAGATGTTCCTCACCAGAATGGGCAACGATTCGAAATTCATAGTCACGGGAGATGCAACCCAGATAGACCTTCCGAACCGCAATGACTCCGGACTTACAAGATGCATAGAACTTGTGAGGGACATCAAAGGTGTGAGCATAGTGGAATTCGGCAAGGAGGACATTGTCCGCCATCCGCTTGTCACAAAGATTGTTTCGGCGTTTGAGAAAGTCTGACGCACCGGACAGAGGCTCCGATGCCGTTCTTGAAGGTGGAGGCCATAGGGAAGCCGGTTACGTCAGAATGCTGATAACGGTAGTATGCCTGACCGTTGTCCCGCACGCTGGAACTCCACCAGAAGCCGTATTTGTTGAATCCTTCGAAATCAGTGTGACCCGATTGTGAATATCCGGCCGGTATGGCGTTCCATCCCGTTTCGTTGGAATGTCCGTTGTCCGGGTTGTACGGCCACATCTTTTCGTCCAGGAAAAAGGCGTTCGCCGAGGTCTTTTCTGCGGATCCGACCCAGTCGTCATAGAAAGTCAGGGAAGAGTCTCCGCAGACAGCCCGTCCGAAATCCTCCCAGTCTTCATTGGTGGGAATACTCCATCCGGGAGGGCACACGCCCTGCGGGCCGCAACCGAGTCCGCGACTCTCCTCCCCGCAGGTGGCCTCCTCCCAGGAGTAGAAACGTCCGAAAATGGAGTGCGTGACCGGTGACTTCTCGTATGGTACACCGGAACCGGTGTATGCCAGATTCTGGGAGAACCAGTCAAGGCTTCCTATCGTGACGAAAGAATAATACTGTCCGTCGCGGTTGTCGAAAATGACGCCGTCTCCCGGCAGTGTACCGTAGAACGAACCGAAAGCGGAAGTGTCGATGGAGGTTATCTCGGTGTTGGTAAAGGATTCATAAAATCCTGAATGCTTGGCTGCTATCGACAATCTGAATGTTTCTGCAGTGTCAGGGAACTGAAGGGTGACCGTATTGCCTTTGAGGGAGTCTTTGTACATCGGGTAGATATACCACAGATAGTCGGGGTCTTCGGGAATCTGTATCCCGCCGGTTGTCAACGTTAGAAGTTCTCCGCAAGCCACGTATCTGGGGCAGTCAAGCACGATGGTTCCGTCCATCAGATAGGTCTTGGCCTCCTCTTCCTTGCTGCAGGAAAACAGAAGAGCGACCGTTGCGGCTACCGCGAATAACAGAATTGTGACTTTACGAATCCTTTCCATCGTCATCGGATTACATCTTGCAAAGATGCGAAATTTTCGTAGATTTGCAAAAACCGTGCTATGACAATCCGGAAACTTTTCTTTTTGCCCACCATCATTGTCTTTCATTTTCTGTTGGCCGGATGCTCCGGGGACAACTATGTCAGAATAGAAGGCTATGCCCAGGGAGGGACTTACCACGTCATCTGCAATCTCCCGGCGGGTGTTTCCCAACAGCAGGCTTCCGATTTGATAGACAGCACTTTGAAGAACATCGACAATTCTCTGAGCGGATATAACAAGGGCTCTCTCCTTTCTCGTGTCAATGCCGGGGAGGACCTTCCTTTGGACACCCTTTTCGTAGATTGTTTCAACATATCGAAAGAGGTCTGGAATATGAGCGGAGGTGCATTCGACCCCTCCGCCGCGCCCCTTTTCGACCTGTGGGGGTTCGGTTTTGAAGAGAGGAAGCCCGTCAGCAGGGAGGCGATAGACAGCATACTGCAGTTTGTTGGGATGGACAAGATGACTCTCGAGAGGCGGGATGACGGTATCCACCTGTGCAGGAAAGATTCCCGTGCGAAATTGAATTTCAATGCGATAGCACAGGGTTACTCCTGCGATGCAGTTGCTGCCGAACTCCGGAAAATCGGATGCGAGGATTATCTTGTCGAGGTGGGGCGTGAGATTGTCTGCAAGGGGAAGAGCTCCCGTGGCGGGAAGTGGAAAATCGGCATAGACAAGCCTTTCGACGGCAATTTCGATGAAGGGGCGGACCTGCAGGATATTCTGGAAGTGACGGATTGCGGAATCGTGACTTCAGGCAATTACAGGAAGTTCTATGTTGAGGACGGTCAGAAATACGCCCATACCATTGATCCCCGCACAGGCTCTCCGGTGCGTCACAATCTGTTGAGTGCCACGGTGATAACGGAAAACGCCACTTATGCCGACGCCTTTGCCACCTGGGCTATGGTTGAGGGAGTTGCAGGTGCCCGGGAATTTCTGGACACAATCCCCGATACCGGAGCCTATCTCATCTACAGTGAAGGGGATTCAATGAAAGTTTTTCGTTCACTTGAACGGTGTCCTTTGTTCTGAATTGAGAAGCCGTGCCGCCTTGACGTGATTGAATTTCACCTCTCCCGTCACGAATTCTGGGATGTTGTATGATAAATAGAGGTTCGGATAAAAATGTGCGGGATCCTTTTGGGGAAGCAGGAAAGGCTTCCCGATGACACCGCTTTCCGAAATATGTGCAAAATAGGGACGGGTGAACAGGCCGTCATCCCTTCTGCTGGAGAAGACGAACCATCTTGACGTACTGCTCCAGTTGTGATAACTTTCAGTATCTCCACTGTTGACTTCGTCCAGTCTGCGTGATTCCCCGGATGCAATGTCGTAGAGCCACAGGTCCGCTTCGTGATGCCAGATGGAGAACTGTCCGTAACCGGAGAGGGTGTACATTATGTATCTTCCGTCAAATGATGGTCTGGGGAAGGATATGCTGTGTCCCGACGCAGAGGCTGCGACAATGGTTCTCACCGAATCGCCGACTGCTCCTGTCGACGGGTCGAAATCTACGGCGCACAGGTCATATCTGACACTGGTCAGGCTGTCGGGAATGGATTTTGCCGCCGCCCTGCAGAAATAGAGCGTCTTCCCATCCGGCGAGAAGGCGGGGAAAGTCTCCCAATATCCGTCCTGGCAGATAATGATGTCATCAATCAGATTGCCGGTTTGAGTGTCATAGATGAGCATATCTGACGAAAGGTCGAACACCTCGACCAACTTGTCCGGCAGAGTGTGGAAAACCTGCCTGGTGTTGTTCGTGGAGTAGGCGATGAACCTGCCGGAAGGATGCCAGTAGGGATAGACGCACAGGCCTGCGGTATGTTCGGTGGCTGTGTTGAAGGCTTCCATTGTCCCGTCCTTGCGGAGGAGGGTCGCTCCGTGGTCTCCGCGCACGTGCAGGCTCAAATCGGAAGGGCTGCATCGGTTGAAGGAGTGGCAGTTGATACAACCGTCCACGTCGGTGTTCTCAATGAGGGCTGTCTGCCTGAAGGATGAGAGCTCCCTCTGGTAGATGCCCATCTTGCTGTACAGTTCGTAGCCGGGCTCTATCAATCTGTATGTCAGGCCATAGTCTATCTCATCGGCACTCACGTACAGAACCCAGGAGGTGTCCGGAGAGGAACATCTGACATTTATCTCCCCGTTTGCGGAAGCTGACAGAATCTTTCTCCATTTCCCGGCATTCCATCGGATCCGCGGTCCTTTGAATGTGACGCTCATTCCGTTGCCCGTGAAAGTTGTGACGGCATCCTCCGCTTCGGGCATCGTGTAATCGAAGTTCAGCGGCGCTATGTTGACTGGAACGGTTACGTTCATATAGTCCGGGTATATGGGGCAGTCCCCGGCATATCGCTTCGCAACTTTGTCTTCCAGACTCTGTGAGCAGGATGAAAGAAGGAGCGAAACCACGGTTATTGTATGCAGGAACTTTCTCATATCATCTTCTGTACAGCGCGTAATACCAATATGTGTCCCCATAGGTCCGGGTGATGAAAGCCTGAGCCTGTCCTTTCTGCACGTCCTTTATGAATCTTCGGAACCTCTCTGCCGTGGCCGTCTCCACAAAGGGAGGTGTATTTTCTATAGGGAGCTGATGTTCAAGCATATACATCAGATATGCCTCCTGATATGCCCTGGCGGCGGGGCTCTGCCTGCCGCTGTCAAAATGCTTTACGAAGGCATCGAGGTTGCAGTCAAGCAGATACCACGCAAGGATATATTCTCTTACGGGTTCACAGTCAGGATGTTCTGCGGCAATGTCGAGAAGAACGGAGTCCACGGCAGTATCCTTGAACCAGTTGTCTTTTTCGTGGCAGCGAAGAATCCTCAATTTTCCATACAGAGGATGGCCGGCAATGGCATTCTCATCTCCCAGCATCTTTGCCGTGCTCAGCGCCCAGTTTCTGTAGAACAGGGTGTGGGACAAGGTGTTGAGGTATTTGCCGGCTACCGCGTAATCCCCGTTGACGAGGTTGGTCTGGGCAAGACGCCTGTAACATCTTCCGCTTTTCTGGAAATCCGGAATCGCTTCCTGCGCCTCGAACGTGAAGTGTTGGGCCGCATTTATCAATCCGAGATGCCAGAAAATTTCCGCGGTCGATAGTGGGGTCGTGAATACTCTCGAAAAGGCGGGGAACAGACCGGCGGTTCCGTTCTGGTAGAAACTGAACATCTCATCAGGCAATCTTCCCGTTTGCGAAAGGGCCAGATTGAGGCAACTGACCGAAATGGGCCTGTCAGGCTGTTTTTCCCCGGCTTTGCCGACAATATCGTCCCATTGCTGAAAGCGTGACATATAGTCGTATGCCATCAATTCCTCCTTTGTGAAATCCGCAGTTCTCCTGACAGTTGACACCCAGATGGATATGACGGCAATCAGGCAGGCGGAGGCCAGAAGCGTGCCGATGGTCCCATTTTTTATCCTGATATCGGGCAAATGGCAGAAAATCACCGTGATGAGAACGGCTATCCACAGAAAGACAGGCACTACGGTGACATATCTGAAATAGTGAACCCCCGTCATCAGGGACTTGAGTCCGTAGTGAAGAACGCAGGATGATGCAAGAGGGGTGATGACTGCAAGAGCCAGTGCGCATACGAATGCGGCAGGGTGTACGTCCCTTGCTTCAAGCAGAGGCAGCAGCACAGCCACAGGCCCGCAGATCCAGTAGAAGAGGGGAGTTGCCGCAACCACGAATACGGACCGGCCCTTGTCATTCCTGATTGCTCTGGCTGCGCATACGGCACCGAGAGTCAGAACCACTGCCACCAAAGCTCCCGCAAGAGCCCGTTCGTCAGTCAGGAAGACAGAGAACGCGGCTGCCGGCACGATCATCAATATTCTGGAGACAGGGGATTTGCCACGTGCCACACGGCAGACAAGCAGATAGATTGTCGTGACAAGAGAGCCCGTTATCGCGGCTCCGGCCCAACTGAAGATGAAGAACTGGGTGAGGAATCGGCCGACCCAGTCTGCAAAACCTCCCGGAACGGATGATACCGTCAGAAAATAGCCGGCAGTCCACTCGAAAAGTTGGAACTGCTCCTGATGGTATATATGGTATGGGTACAATATTCCGAAAAAAAGCGTCACTGCGACAAAAATTATTGCCGCCAGTGCCGGTTCGACGTATTTTTCAGCCTGTCCCATATGCCTCAGTCGATACAAAGGTAGCAAGAATCTGAATTAAATTGCTTACATTTGTGGATAGCTTATGTGTAAAAATATGAAAATCTTATTCCGAATCGCCGCTTTTACGTATGCGGCGCTGCTTTTTGCCGGGTCTGCAAATGCCCAGGCACCCATTCTGATTCATTCACACAATGACTATGACCGTAATGTTCCTTTCTATCAGGCGTACGCTCAGGGTGTGGCCTCCGTCGAGAGCGATCTCTACTATATCGACGGCAAGCTGCTCGTGGCTCACAACAAAGAGGATGTCAAGCCCGAAAGGACATTCGAGGCACTTTATGTCGAACCTGCCGTGAAGATGTTCCGTCAGAACAACGGGCATCCCTACAAAGACCCGTCCAAGCCTCTCCAGATACTTGTCGACATAAAAGAGGAGACTGAGCCGACAATGTCGGCCATCGTGGCCGCCCTTGAAAAATATCCTGATGTGTTTGCCACTCAGGGTGTCAGAGTTGTCATTACCGGCAACAGGCCCGCCCCCGCGGATTTCTCGAAATATCCTTCCTGGGTAATGTACGACGGCGACGTTGACCTGACCTATACCGAAGAACAGCTCAAGCAGATTGCACTTTTCAGCCCCTGTTTTACGGACTATGCCCATTGGAACGGCAAGGGTTCGCTCGTTAAGGAACAGGAAGACAAGGTGATGGAGGTGATAAAGAAGGTGCACGATCTCGGAAAGGACATCCGCTTCTGGGGTGGCCCCGAGACACTTACGGCATACTACACTTTCTATAACTTCGGAATCGACTACTTCAATACCGACAAACCCGAGGAATGTGCATTGTTCTTCTCCCGCTGGGGCGACAAGAACTTCCAGATAGGTGTGAAGAGCCTGACTCAGGATGCTGTTTCCAATACCTCCAAACTTGACAAGGTGACCCGCGGATTCGCCGGATTCCAGCACTCCAAACTCCAGCTCAGCAAAGGTATCGATGTCTATACCCCCACTTATCGCAGTGACAATGCGAATCGTAAAATCAAGAACGTGATTTTCCTTATCGGTGACGGTATGGGACTCAATCAGATTCTGGCCGGTGACTATGCGAACAGAGGACTTTCCGTTTTCAATATGAAGTATGTGGGTTTTCAGCACAACAACGCTCTCGATCAGTTTACCACAGACTCGGCGGCAGCCGGAAGTGCGCTTGCAACAGGTGAGAAGAACGCCAACAGACACATCGCATCTTCTGTTGACGGTAAGGAATATCCTTCCCTGACAGACTGGTTTGCAGACAAGGGTCTGGCTACCGGTGTTCTGACTCTCGGTGACGCCGCAGATGCTACTCCCACGGCATTCTACGGACACAATATCGAGCGCGATGAGTCCGATGACCTGACCGCCGACATTCTGAAATCCAAGGTTGATCTCATCTGCGGCAGCGGTCGCAAGGACTTCACCCGCAGGAATGACGGACTGAACCTTATGAAGGAACTCAAAGACAAAGGATTCAGTATCATAGACGACTATACCGGAATAGATGCCCAGAAAGGCAAGGTACTCTGCCTTGACGAGCGTCTTGACGAGGCGGCAGGTGAGAAGAATCTTCACTATCTGGCCGATGCGACCAGAAGGTCCATCACACAACTTCAGAAACTGAATAAAGACGGCTTCTTCCTTATGGTCGAGGGGGCCAAGATTGATTATGCCGGCCACTCGATGTGTCTCCCGGGTTCAGTCCTTGAGATGTTGAGTTTCGATATGGCCATCGCTGAGGCTCTCAAGTTCGCGGATGAGGATGGAGAGACGCTTGTAGTCGTCTCCGCCGACCACGAGACGGGAGGCCTTGTCATCCTTGACGGTGACAGGGAGACAGGTCGCATAATGGGTCTCTATTTCAGCAATGACCATACCCCCACGATACTTCCCGTATTTGCCTACGGACCCCACTCCTCTGAGTTCCTCGGAACTTATGAGAACACCGACATTCCCCGCAAAATCAGAGAGTTGACTAAATAATACCTAAAGCTGCAAATATGAAAAGATTGTTGATATTCGGCTTTCTGCTGGCTTTGTCGGCTTCGGCCTATTCCCAGGACCTCAAGTCAGGTCCGTATGACCTTCCCTACAAGAACACATACGTGAAGAACGTGTTTGTGGCTGAGAATGAATTCAGGACCAAGACTCCCGTAAAGACGGTCCCCGGCACTTTCGAAGAGGCAAAAAAGATTCTTCCCGCTCCGGTCTGGAAAGGACACGAAAAGGAGATTGAAATGTACTGGCACGCCTGGCAGATTGCCATCGGCAACATCTGTCAGCCCCAGGACGGATCCGGATTCGTGTCATCCTATCTTGACGTGGCATACAACGGCAACATCTTTATGTGGGACACCGCATTCATGATGATGTTCGCCCGTTACGGATACCGCTTCTTCCCGTTCCAGAACTCCCTCGACAACTTCTATGCGAAGCAGCATCCGGACGGATTCATCTGCAGGGAGATAAGAGCCGACGGTTCCGACTGTTTCGAGAGATATGACCCTACCTCCACCGGGCCGAACCTTCTGCCCTGGGTGGAGTTGGCCTATTTCAAGCAGTTCGGTGACATCGACCGTCTCCACGCCATTTTTCCCGCGCTCTGCGCATACGCGAAATGGTGGAAACTCAACCGTACCTGGCCCAACGGCACATACTGGACCAGCGGGTGGGGGACAGGTATGGACAATATGCCCCGTGTGAAACCGGAATACAACCCTATCTACTCCCACGGGCATATGGAGTGGCTTGATGCAAATCTGCAGCAGTACCTCGTGGATTATTCTCTTCTCCAGATAGGCTTCTACATTGAGCGCTGGCAGGAAATAGAGGATATGGAGGACGAAATGAAATTCCTCAAGGCCCACGTTGGCACCAAGATGTGGAGCGACGAGGACAATTTCCTGCACGACCGCTATGCTGACGGGTCGCTGTGCGATACAAAGGGTATCAGCGCATTCTGGGCTCTCCAGACAGACGTTCTCGACAAGGAGAAATTGGACAAGCTGGTCGCTCACCTTGAAAACGACGTTGAGTTTGCCAGAACTCACAGGGTTCCCTCCCTATCCGCAGACCATCCCAAATACAACGCCGCCGGAAGATACTGGCAGGGTGGGGTATGGCCCGGAGCCAACTATATGGTAATCGACGGACTGTGGCGTCAGGGTTATCACAAACTTTGCCGCGAAGTCGCCCGCAACCACTATGACTGCGTGTTCAACGTGTGGAAGGATACCGGTACATTCTGGGAATATTATTCTCCTGAGACCAAGGAGCCCGGTTTTATGGCCCGCAAGGATTTCGTCGGCTGGACCGGTCTTCCCCCCATTGCCGTCTTCATCGAATATGTCCTGGGTATCAAATCCGACTATTCTGAGAAGACCGTAGAATGGGACATTACCAATCTTGAGGAGCACGGCATCGACAGATATCCTTTCGGTCCCGATGCCTCAATCTCGCTCAAGGTGGCCGCACGCAAGAGCGCAGAAGATACACCTATTATTAATATAGAGACTTCAGAACCGTTCAAACTCGTTGTTCTCTGGGGAAACGGGAAGAGCAGTACGGTTCAGGTTGAACAAAGCGGGAAAGTACAATTATGATAATTGCGATAGATCTGGGCGGTACCAAGATAAGGGCCGGCCTCGTCGACGGTTCGTCCGTACACGATATCATTCAGGTACCCTGCAATGCATCCGGCAGTGAGCAGGATGTTCTGGATCAACTTTACTCCCTGATAGACAGACTTATTTCCCCGGAAGTGACGGCGATAGGAGTCGGTGTTCCTTCGGTGGTGGATGCCGCTGCAGGAATCATATACGACGTGGTGGCAATTCCTTCCTGGAAGGAGGTCCATCTCAAGGAGATTCTTCAGGCCCGATACGGTATCCCGGTCAGTGTGGACAACGACTGCAACTGCTTCGCCATTGGCGTCGTACGCTACGGAGAGGCCAGAGGATACGATGATGCGGTCTGTGTCACTCTTGGGACAGGTGTGGGCTCCGGAATAGTTGTCGGCGGCAGACTCTATCGCGGGGTCAATACCGGAGCCGGTGAGATAGGGTGCATCCCGTATCTTGACAAAGATTACGAGTATTATTGCAGCAGCCGCTTTTTCGAAGGCAAGGGAACGACAGGCAAGGATGTGGCTGAGGCTGCAGGGAAGGGTGACGCGGAAGCGCTGTCCATTATGTCTGAATTCGGAACGCACGTCGGAAAGCTTGTGAAGCTGATACTTTTTGCGTATGACCCTCAGGCCATTGTACTGGGTGGAAGCATCTCCAATGCGTTTGACTTCTTCAAGGATTCGATGTATCGGGAGCTGGATGACTTCCCATATTCCAAGTCATTGGAAAGGTTGAAAATCCACCGCTGTCAGACCGACCATATCGGGCTTTTCGGTGCGGCGGCGATATGTGACTGACGCGAAATTCGCAAAATGAGGATAAATAGTCGCAAATTGCGACTATGCGCCCTCTTATTTTTCCGAACTTCGTAAACCATAAATTTGGCTGCAAACGCCCAATAATGGAATAAATGTATAACTAAATACACTTTTTTTCTTAAAACTTTATAAGATATGAAACAAAAACTGTTTGCTTTACTCGCGACTGTTCTCGTTTTCGCCGCAGGCGTAAACGCGCAGAACGTTAAAGTTTCGGGTACGGTCAGCGACAATGTCGGCCCCGTAGCAGGAGCCAGCATTCTGGTGAAGGGGACCACAGAGGGAACCATCACCGACGTTGACGGTAAGTACTCAATTTCAGTTCCTGCGAACGCGACGCTCGTTGTTTCCTTCATCGGTTATCAGACCGAAGAAGTTGCAGTGGGAGGACGTTCAGTAGTGAACATTCTTTTGAAGGAAGACTCAGAACTTCTTGCGGAGTCTGTAGTCCTCGGTTATGGTGCAGCCACCAAGAAGAAGGACCTCTCCGCAGCTGTCGGAGTCGTCGCTTCTCCCGAGAAACTCGCAGCTCATCCTGTCACTTCGACACAGGCTATGCTGCAGGGTCAGATACCTGGTGTTACCGTTACATCAGCCGGTGGCGACCCTTCATCAACTCCTTCAATCGTCATCCGTGGACAGGGCTCCAAGAACGGCGACTCAGTCCTCTGGGTTGTTGACGGTATCCCCGGAGCACCTATCAACTCCCTCAACGACATCGAGAGCATCGTAGTCCTCAAGGACGCCGCTTCAGCAGCTATCTACGGTGCACAGTCAGGTGCAGGTGGAGTTATCCTCGTAACTACGAAGAAGGGTACAAAAGGCGTTTCCGTAAGTTATGACGGCCTTGTCGGTGTACGTCAGGCAACCAACGTCATCGAGTCTCTCAACGCACAGGAGCAGATTGAGATGGTCAACCGTGCGTTTTCAGCTGCAGGACAGACTGCTCCTGACGGCTGGAACACCGCCATCAACCCCTATATAGGCGAGACCCGTACGGACTGGCTGAAGGAAATCTTCCGCACAGCTCTCTACCATCGTCACAACCTGGTTCTCAATGCCGGTACCGACAACACAAGAAACCGTTTGTCATTCAGCGCCGAGAACAATGACGGTGTCCTCTATAACACCTACAGCAAGAGTATGGGTATCAACTACCGGGGTGAGTTCGACATCAACAAGTACATCACCATCACGGAAGACCTCAGCTGGCGTCAGGGCGACAGCAAGGGTACTGATACCGACAGCGGTTATTCAGGTACAATCTACCGCGCGCTTACAATGCCTCAGAGTGCTTCACGTTACTTCTGGGACGGTACAGGTTATGGCGGAACAGCCTGCGAGGATCCCGATTATCTCCGTCAGTACGGCAACTTCGGCGGTATCCACGGTGACGTTGTGAACCCCTTCCGCGGTCTCGACGCCAATACCCGCTACAACCGTTGGAACAACCTCTTCACGACTACCGGTCTTGAACTTCACAACATCGTGAAGGGCCTCAAGTTCAACAGCCGTTTCTCATACTATGTGAACAACGGTATCTCAAAGGAATTCAAGCCCAGTATCCTCGAGGTAGGTAAGCCCGAAGCCGGAAACAACCTCAACGAATCAACATACAGGAATGACGGATGGAAGACTGAGAACACTCTCTCCTTCGACCGTACATTCGGCAAACATACAATCGGTGCGTTGGCTTCAACCACAGCAAACTACGATCAGGGTCGTGGCTTCTCCGCTTCAGGCAAGGTCTTCGCTGACGAAAGCGAAAGCTTCCAGTTCCTCTCATTTGCAGAGTCAAGGGATGCCAGCGACTACTACAGCGGACCTGACGCAAACGTCGCTTTCATCGGCCGTATTTCATACAGCTATGATGACCGTTACTTTGTAACCGGTTCCTTCCGTCGTGACGTCGCCGGCCGTCTTCCCAAGGATAACAACGGCGGTAACTTCCCCGCTGTAACAGGTGCGTGGAAAGTTTCAAGCGAACCTTTCTTCCAGAAGAACGACGTTCTCACTCTCCTGAAAGTCCGTGCTTCCTGGGGACGCATCGGTAACATCAACTCAATTGGCTGGAACTACAAGTCCCCTCTGCTGAGCAGCACAAACTGGGGCAACCAGTCAATGTGGTACGGTCTTGGTGACGGAGGTAACGGAACAGCCGGCGGTATCCTTACCGGCAAGTTCTACTATCTTGGTTCAGCATTGAACCCCAACCTCACCTGGGAGACTTCAGAGCAGCTTGACGCAGGTCTTGACATCGATATGTTCAGCGACCGCCTCTCAATGAGCTTCGACTTCTACAACAAGCGTACCTGGAACCTTATTCAGGATCAGTCTTCAGGTTGGCCTTCCACAATCGGTGTAAGCGCAATGAAAGTCAATCTCGGTGAAGTTATGAACCGCGGTTTCGAAATGCAGATCGGTTGGCAGGACAAGAAGGGTGACTGGAGTTATTTCATCAACGGCAATGCTGCCTACAACAAGAACTGGGTCAGCGACATCGGAGTTGTCCAGGGTGACGGTTCCAAGGGTGTCTGGACAGGCGGCGGCGGATACCGTAACGTAGCTTACATCTATCAGACAGCTGAAGGTCAGCCTCTGAACTCATACTACCTCGTTAAATGCCTCGGCATCTTCCAGAGTTGGGAAGATGTTTACGACCACCAGAAGGACGGCAAGCTCATCCAGCCTTATGCACAGCCCGGTGACCTCAAGTTCGAGGACTTCGACGGCGACGGCAAGATTGACAACAGCAAGGACCGTCAGTACTGCGGTAACGCAACTCCTGACTGGACATTTGCACTCAACGCCGGTTTCACCTGGAAGGACCTCTCACTGAGCGTAATGTTCCAGGGTGTTCAGGGCGCACAGGCAGCCAATATGGCCAAGTACACTCTCTACAGCCACAGTGACGGTAACTTCAACCGCGGAAGAGACATTCTCAACGCCTGGACTCCTGAGAATCCTACCAGCAACATTCCTCGCCTGACCAGGGATGATGCCAACGGAAACTTTACAGTTCCTTCAACCTACTATCTTGAGGACGCTTCATACATCCGTCTGAAGAACGTTACCCTCAACTACGATTTCACAAGTCTTATCCGCAAGGGCTCACACCTCGGACAGCGCGGAAGCTCACTCTCTGTCTTCTTCAGCGGCGAGAACCTCGTGACCTTCACCAAGTATTCCGGAATGGATCCTGAGTGCGGCGGTTGGGATGCTCTCAAGTACCCTGT
>JAGHVE010000137.1 GCA_018064445.1 Candidatus Cacconaster equifaecalis | reverse complement strand
GTCCACAAGGGCCGCTATCAGATTCTCTACGGCGGTTCGTCACGTGACTGTGATCTCACCGCCCTCGATTTGATTGTCAAATAACCGTTCACCGGGACTTCGCATACGGTGGCGCAACCTCAATCTTGCGCCGCTGCTCCTGCCTCGGCTTATCTTGGGAAGAGAAAGCTGTCGAACCACTCCGTGCGTTTTTTTGTCCAGCTTTTTTCCAGCCACATAGCATGTCCGCAAAGCGGAACGCAGAAATATTGCTTGCTGCTCTTGACCTGGTTGTATTCTGCAAATTCAGTGTGTGGGGGACAGGTTGGGTCCTGAAGCCCGAAAGACATATAGATGGGGCATTTTATCCTGTCGGTGAAATTCTTGACATCGAAGTAACTCAATGTCCTGTAGAGTTCCTCCTCCGGGATTTCCAACCTTTTTGCCTCTGCAAGTATCTCTCCCATAGGCCAGTTCACAATCTGTGCGTAGTGCGGAAAATCACCGAGGAAAGGGACTGCCGGGGCTGCTGCGGCTATGCGGCTGTCCAGAGATGCCGCTATCCACGTGAATGCGCCTCCTTGACTCTCACCCTGTGCGAAAATGCGGTCAGGATCACATTTTTCTCGGGAAGTGACAAAGTCGATGGCCCGTATGACGTCGGCATATGCGCCACGATAGTAGTATGAATACTTGTCTGCAAGGCCCTGTATGTCCCAGGTCCGTGGGGTAGTGCCGAGAAATATGCCTTGTCCGCGTACGCTCACGAGAAACTGTATGGTCTCCGGTTCGGAAGAGGGATCGAAGATATAAGGTTCAGCTCCATAGCCCATATATTCTATCTTGACTGGATATTTGCCTTCCTTGATAGGTTCGCAGTAGTATCCTCCCATCAGCACACCGCCAAGCGACTTGATTTCAACACGATAGACATTACGCTGCTCATTGGATTTTTCCGGAAGCAGTGTCATTTTGTATTCCGGGTCCACTTCGGCAAGTTCCTTGAGCGTATTGTCCCAGAACTCATCAAAATCCGGCTGTTTGTCCTGCGGAGAGGAGATTTCCTCCGGACGTATGCCGATATTGAACGGGTCACATCCATCGATATTCACCTGATAAAACCCGGGTTCAAGCGAACTGATATCGATTGATATCTTGCCTTTTCCATTCCTGAACCTGACTTTTGAGGATGTTTCAAGTGCGGTCACGGACTGTGTCGTCAGTCCGATATCATTAAGAATCCTGACTTTGATCAAATCTTTCTTCAACAAAGTGTTGGATACCTCAGCATTGAGTATGTACGGAGTATCACCGAGCCAAAGCCAGTTATGCTCGACGGGGACTTCCACTTTGGATTGTCCCGGTTCCTGTGCGGCAGTATTCGCAAGCACAAGAACAAGCGACAGAACGGAAATGACAAATTTTCTCATGGTATTGAAGTCTGTGTTTATTTGTAGAGCAGAGGTGTCATATCTCCATCGTAGCGGAGGGGAAGACCATAGGTGGATGGTGACGGAGTACCGCTCACAGCCTTTTCCGTCATCAGTTCGACCCGTGTGCCGCCCTTCATCTCCCCGATGAAACCGTCCCCTGTATATTCCAGAAACTCCACTTCGTGTCCGTTGAAATCCTTGCAGAAAAGAGCCTTAAAGCCGAATCCGGTGTCAATCACCTTGTCTCCCACCACAATTCCCCTGCTTCGAAGGTAGAGTCTCATCGCTTCCATTATCGAATGTACGAAAAAAATCACTAAATTTGCAATTCGCAAATCTAAATACAAATGGAATTCACAGATCTCAACGAACAGGAAATAGGAAGAAGGGAATCTCTTGCAAAGCTCAGGGAACTCGGCATAGAGCCCTACCCCGCTGCAGAATACAAAGTCAACGCAACAGCATGGCAAATCAAGGACGGGTATGACCCCGAGAAAAACAGCTTCCCCGAGGTAGTCATAGCAGGACGTATGATGAGCCGCCGCATTATGGGCGCCGCATCCTTCATCGAACTTCAGGACAGCACGGGCCGCATCCAGGTCTATGTGAAGCGCGACGAGATATGTCCCGGAGAAGACAAGACCCTCTACAACACCGTATTCAAGAAATTGCTTGACATAGGCGACGTCATCGGTATAGAGGGGTTCGCCTTCATCACCCAGACAGGCCAGTTGTCAATACACGCCAAAAATCTCACCGTCCTGAGCAAATCCCTCAGGGTCCTCCCTATCGTCAAGGAAAAGGAGGGTGAAGTGTATGACGCCTTCTCCGACCCCGAACTGAGGTACCGTATGAGATACGTGGACCTTATCGTCAATCCTCAGGTGAAAGAGACTTTCGTCAAGAGGGCGAAGATAATCTCCACGATGAGGGAATACTTCAACGAAAACGGATGCCTTGAGGTCGAGACCCCCATCCTGCAGTCAATCCCCGGCGGAGCCACTGCCCGCCCCTTCATAACCCACCACAACACGCTGGACATCCCCCTCTATCTGAGAATCGCAAACGAACTGTATCTCAAGAGACTGATAGTCGGAGGCTTCAGCGGGGTCTATGAATTCGCGAAGGATTTCCGCAACGAGGGAATGGACCGTACCCACAACCCGGAATTCACCTGTATGGAGATTTACGTGGCATACAAGGACTACAAGTGGATGATGGCTTTCGTTGAGACGATGCTGGAGAAGATTGCCCTTACAATCAACGGCAAGACGAAATTCGACGTTTGGGGCAATGAAATCGAGTTCAAGGCCCCCTACCGCAAGCTTCCTATGCTTGAGGCAATCAAGGAATATGCAGGTGTTGACGTTGCAGGAATGGATGAAGCGGCTCTCCGCAAGGTTTGTGCAGAACTCAACATTCCCGTGTCAAAGGAAATGGGTGTTGGCAAACTGATCGATGCAATCTTCGGAGAATATTGCGAGAAAAATCTGATACAACCGACCTTCATCACCGACTATCCGGTTGAAATGAGCCCTCTGACAAAGCGTCACCGCGAGAACCCGGCCCTGACCGAAAGGTTCGAGCTGTTCGTGAACGGGAAGGAACTTGCCAACGCATACAGCGAACTCAACGACCCTATCGACCAGCTTGAAAGATTCAACGAGCAGGCCCGCCTGAAAAATGCCGGAGATGACGAAGCGATGTATATAGATATGGACTTCGTCCGTGCTCTTGAATACGGTATGCCCCCCACATCAGGTCTCGGAATGGGTATCGACCGTCTGACTATGATGATGACAGGGGCTACGACCATTCAGGATGTCCTCTTCTTCCCCCAGATGCGTCCTCAGGTGACAAAGGCAACTCAGAACGAATCACAGGAGTAGATGGAATACATCTCGTCTTTGCAGAATCAGAGAATCAAGGATCTGGTGACCCTTGAGACAAAATCCCGCGAGCGTCGTATGCGCGGGATTTTTGCAGTTGAAGGCCGCCGCGAGATCGAGCGTGCCCTCGCCTGCGGTTTTCAGGCCATCGAAATATTCTGCACAGACGAAAGCCACCTTCCGAAGAATGCTGACTGCCCGGTCTACGGGGTGACTGATAAAGTGTATGCCAGGATAGCCTACCGGGAAGGGACGGAAGGAATCATAGCCGTGATGAAAGAGAAGAACACTGCCCCGGAAGATTTGTCTCTCACCGCAGATTCTCTGGTCCTGGTGCTGGAAAGTGTGGAGAAGCCGGGCAATCTCGGCGCTGTCCTCCGAACTGCCGATGCCGCAGGGGTGGATGCCGTTTTCATCTGCGACCCCCTGACGGACCTGTACAATCCGAATCTGATACGGGCAAGTCTCGGCGCTGTCTTCAGCGTCCCGACGGTCTGCTGCACTTCGCAGGAGGCATTTTCCGTTATCAAATCGACAGGTCTCAGAATTCTGACGGCGCAGCTGCAGGATTCGGAACTTTATTATGACACCGATATGACCTGCGGAACGGCAATTGTATTCGGTACCGAAGACAAAGGTCTCACTGATTTCTGGAGAGAGAGGTCAGATGCAAAGATAAGGATTCCCATGACAGGTCTGATGGACTCCCTGAATGTCTCAGTATCTGCGGCAATCCTCTGCTTCGAGGCCGTGAGACAAAGAAATACGGCAGCAAAATGAAACGCTTCGGACTGATAGGAAGCCCTATCGGGCACAGCCTCAGCCCACAGTTGTTCCGTGCGGGATACCCCCTGTCCGCCGACACTTATGACCTTATTGAAAAGGAATCTTTCGAGGAGGCAATCAGAGAATTCAAAAGTCATTACAGCGCAATCAACGTGACAGCCCCCTTCAAGGAGAAGGCCTTCCTGATTGCCGACAGCGCAGACTCCAGGACAAGCATTCTCCGGGCCACGAATCTTCTGGTCAAGGAGGGCGGCCTGATCATAGCCTGCAACACCGACTGCTCTGCGGTTGAGACATTACTGCAAAAGGAGGCGGCCGGTCTGGGCCGCATCCCCAAAGTCCTTGTCACTGGTTGCGGTGGGGCCGGAAAAGCCGCGGCGCTCGCATCCGCAGGCTTGAATTTTCCCACGGGGGTGGCAAACCGGGATTTCTGCAAGGCACAGGAATTCTGCAGATCTTCGGAATTGTTGGAGCCCCTGCACCTGGATTACGGAGAAATGTCCGGATACGGATTCGATATCCTGGTTCACACTCTTCCTCTTGTGACCTCTGATATTCTGAACCTTGACCTGCGTGGGAGGACGGTCATTGAGGCCAATTACCGCAATCCAGGGCTGGCTTCTTACGAAAAAGAGGCCGGATTCAAATATATCCCTGGTACGGAATGGCTTGTGGAACAAGCGACCTCCGGATTTCGCATTATGACTGGAAAACTTCCTGACATGCAGAATTTAAGCGAATTCCGCACACATTTATGAATATGAAATCAATGATTTTTTTTGTCATTTCTGTTTGCTCTTCTGCTAATCTGCAGTTTGCTTTTTGTTAAAATCACACAACTCCGTAACCAGATTCGGTGTCTCCTTATTCACATCAACGCACTTGAATTCGAAAATACAAGATTCGCCGACTCCGTAGTTGCCGTCATTCTGGAGATAATGACATCCCTCGCCGCCAGCGGGGAAAACACTGCGCTCCTGACGAAAAGGTTGAAAAAGAATTTTTCTTTCCGGAATTCCAACATCCATACCCTGGCCGGGCAGATCACTCCCATTTCAGACAGATACTGCCACGGGATGCTGAGTCGTCTCAAAAAGAAGTATCCTCTTCTGAACCAATCGGATCTCGATTTCTGCGCTATGCTGTCCATCGGGCTTTCATCAGCAGAAATCAGCCTTGCCTACGGGTACGACCACCCGGCCACTTTCTACAATAAGCGCTACAAAATCAGAAAGAAGATGAATCTCCCGGCATCAACGGATTTGGAAGAATATCTCAGGGGACTCATCATCGAGGCGGAAAGGGCGGAAAAAGAGGCCATCAGGCAAGGGATTGAAAACAAATCCCTTGATTCCGTGCTCAACATTCTCGGTTTTCAAAAATATTAACTAACCTTAAAATGCGGCACGCTTTTTTCTGCTGTCAGGAATTGCAAATAAAATTTCAAACGTCGCTATTTTTTCGTACCTTTATCAAAATTTTGTGTTATGAGTTTGAATAAAGTTCTGTTGATTGGAAATGTAGGGAAGGAACCCGACATCAGGCATCTTGAAGGAGGCTCATCCGTAGCCACCATCACTCTTGCAACTAACGAAAGATTCAAGGACCGCAGCGGTGAATCCAAGGAGGTGACCGAATGGCACACCATAATCGCCTGGGGACAGCTGGCGGATCTTGCCAGAAATTATATCCACAAAGGTACCCAGATATTTGTGGAAGGTGCTATCCGGACCAGAACCTGGGATGACCAGTCAGGCAACAAGCATTATGCGACGGAAATCCGGGCCACTACCATCCAACTGCTGGGCCGGCGGGAAGGCCCGGCCCCGATAGACCACGGATATTATTCCGCTGCACCCGCCGCTCCGGCTGCAGCTCCAGTTGCGGCTCCAGCACCTGCTCAGACAACACCTTTCGTATCCTCAGCGGACCTGTCGGATGAAGGAACGGATGACCTGCCGTTCTAGTCATATTCTCCTGAGATGGGCATAGAGAAGAAATGGAACGTCAAGGAACAGGGCAATCCCGCAATTGTCCGCCAACTTGCGCAGGAACTGGGCATAGACCAGATTCTTGCCAATCTGCTGGTCCAGCGCGGCATTGATTCCTTCGCAAAGGCCCGTGAATTCTTCCGCCCGGACCTGTCGATGCTTCACGACCCCTTCCTGATGAAAGATATGGAAAAGGCTGTCAAGCGTCTTGACGAGGCGATAAAGCACAAGGAGCGTCTCTTCATATACGGGGATTACGACGTGGACGGGACGACGGCCGTTTCACTTGTATATTCATTTTTCCGCCAGTTCACCAAGGAGATAGAATATTATATCCCCGACAGATACGATGAAGGATACGGCGTTTCCTATAAAGGCATCGATTGTGCAAAGGCACACGGATGCAGCCTTATAATCACTCTGGACTGCGGCATCAAGGCCATAGAGAAAGTCAAATATGCCGCCTCTCTCGGAATTGACGTCATTGTATGTGACCATCACCTCCCCGATTCGGAACTGCCTCCCGCAGTGGCGGTACTTGACCCGAAAAGGGAGGGAGACACCTATCCCTTCGATGATTTGTCCGGTTGCGGTGTCGGGTTCAAACTTGTTCAGGCATATTCTGCAAGCCACGGGATTCCGTTCGAACAGATAGCAAGCCTTCTTGACCTGCTGGTGGTGAGCATCGCTTCCGACCTTGTCTCCGTCACCGGAGAGAACAGGGTTCTGGCATATTTCGGGCTGAAGCAACTCAATGAGAATCCCCGGAAGGGACTGATGAGCATCATCAAACTTTCAGGATTGGAGAAGCACAGGATTACAATTGACGAGATAGTATTCAAGATAGGTCCCCGCATCAATGCGGCAGGCCGTATGGAATCCGGCAGGACAGCGGTGGATATGCTGACCGCCCGCGACGAAGAGGACGCCCGCGAAATCGGAGCTGCAATCAACGAGCACAACAACGACCGCAAGAAGATTGACCGCGAGATTACTCGCGAAGCCATCGAAATGGGCCGTGACAATCCCGAGTACAGCGAGAAGAAAGCGACCATAGTATATAACCCCTCCTGGCACAAGGGAGTCCTGGGCATCGTGGCGTCCCGCCTCGTGGAGGCCTATTACAAGCCCACCATCGTGATGACCAAGTCCAACGGATTCATCACCGGATCCGCAAGGTCGGTGGCCGGATTCGACCTGTATGCATCAATCGAATCCTGTGCCGACCTGCTCGAGAACTTCGGAGGTCATATGTACGCGGCAGGTTTGACAATCAAGGAGGAGAACTTCGATGAGTTCTGCCGCCGTTTCGAGGAAGATGTCGCTGCAAAAATTTCAAACATCGACCTCACCCCGATTGTCACAATTGACTCCTACCTGGACTTCAACCAGATCACCCCGAAATTCTTCCGTCTGCTCAAGCAGTTCCAACCTTTCGGTCCGGGAAACCAGTCCCCGGTGTTCATCACCGAAAACGTCTATGACAACGGTAACGGAAGAAAAGTCGGCATGACGGATGCGGATGACGGATCCAGAAGGCCGGAGCCCAAACATCTGAAGCTCGAACTGATTCAGGAGGACGAGCCTTACCATCACGTCTCCGCCATAGCCTTCAACCTGGCCGAGCACTTTGACCATATGCACGCCGGCAATCCTGTGGACATCTGCTATTCCATAGCGGAGAACTACTATCGCGGCATAGCCAACATCCAGTTGAGGGTCAAGGATATCAAGGACAAGGAACTATTCTAATTAAAAAATACAAACAGCACTTATGAAATTAAAAACAATTGCCGCCTCCTGCCTCTGTATGGCATTGGTGGCCGCTTCCTGTTGCCATCAACAGAAGACACCCAGAGCAAAACACGTGATTTTCATCGGTCTTGACGCACTCAGTGCGGTAGGACTTCAGAGAGCCGAAACCCCCACTTTCAACTATATGATTGAGAACGGAGCCATTTCTCTTCACACCCGTGTTGCACGTGAGACCTCTTCTTCTCAGAACTGGATGTGTATGCTCTCCGGAGCCCCCATAGAAATGCACGGTGTGACCGACAACGGATGGGAATTCGAAACACGTATGATTGAACCTGCCGTCCACAATGCCGAAGGCAAGTTTCCCACAATCTTCGACGTGGTCAAGGAGCAGCGCCCCGATGCAAAGGTTTATGGATTCTACGAGTGGACCGGCCAGACACGTATGTACAATATGAAATCCTTCGACTATTCCGAGAATTGCCCGAATGGCGAGGAGACTCTCAAAAAGGCTTTCGACACATACCTGAAGGACCAGCCCGAATTTCTTTTCGTATCAGTTGACGAGACTGACCACGCCGGACACAAATACGGTCACGAGGATCAGGGCTATTTTGACGCCATCAATATGTGCGACAGAGTCATCGGTGAATTCATCAAAAAACTTGAAGAAAAGGGCCTTATGAAGGATATCGTCATAATGGTTACCGGTGACCACGGTGGAGTTCGCTACGGACACGGCGGTGACAATATGTGTGAACTTGAAGTGCCCGTGCTTATGTACGGAAAAGGTGTTACCAAAGGAAAGGTTATGGAACACGCCAATATGATTTATGACAATGCCGTCACAATCGCCGGACTCCTCGGCGTGGAGATGCCCCGTGAATGCCGCGGTCAGTTCCTGTATGAGGCATTCGAGCCCAAGGGCAATGTCAATTACGTTCCCATCCCGTTCGTAAGGCCTTTCCGCGGTGTCGCCGATGAAGTTACCATCACGGCGGATGCCAAGGATGCTCAGATATATTATACCCTTGACGGAAGCATTCCCACCAAGGAATCGACTCTTTACACAGAGCCTTTCAAGATCAGCGACAACACTGTGGTCAAGTCTGTCACTTACAAGGACGGACAATACAGTGACGTGGCCGAGAATCTGCTTTATGCGAAGGCTCCCGAAGGAGAAGCGGCCATCGACTTCAAACTTTACAGGCACTATATGGGTGAGTCTCTCCCCGATTTCACCAAGTTCGGCCGCGCTGATGCCGTCGGATATGTCTCCAACTTCACTCTTGATGAGATTCCGGTGGCAACGACTGAAGATGATTTCGCAGTAATCTTCACTTCGAAGATGATTGTCAAAAAGAGCGGCAAGTATCGTTTCCTTCTCGGCTCCGATGACGGTTCAAAACTGATTATCGACGGGAATAAGGTTATTGACAATGACGGCTCACACACATATATGGAGAAGATGGGCATCGCTGAACTGACAGAGGGAGAGCACATCATCAAGGTCGAATATTTCGAGGATTGCGAAGGCCAGAGCCTGAACCTTTCCTGGGGTCTCGACGGAGGTCCGCTGTTCCCCTTCACTCCCAAGGACCTGAAGAAATAGCGTTCCGCAAACATATCACAATAACGGCCGGAATTTCCCGGCCGTTTTTTATTCAAGAAAACTGACGGTAAACTGATAACTCAAAGACTGGTTGGGCGACGGTTCGACGAATGTGTTCAACAGATATAGTGGCGGGATCGGGAATGGCGGTTTTCAAGCCGCGGACGATGAATTTTCGCGCGAAGGGATGGCAAAAGGCCTGTTTTAATCCCCCGGCAAGGATATGAGGAGTTGCGCAACACGTCAGTGACTGGGATGGGTCTTTGTACAGTATCACCGGTGGAATACAAATCGCTGTATTTTAGCGACTTAATTATTCATACCCCAATCAAAACAGAGGGAGTATCATTACTTATCTCGCTGATTTTATGAAGAATACATTCCACCTCCTGCCGAGCAACAAGACCGGGGGCGCTATTCGTAAAAAAACGCCGCCGCAAACCGCACTGTCCACAGCACATAAAAAAAGGCTGAAAAAGAACGAATCTCCTTCAGCCTTCAAAGGTGGCGGCAACCTACTTTTCCACTTGGTGTAGCAGTATCATCGGCGCCAGTGAGCTTAACTTCTCTGTTCGGAATGGTAAGAGGTGGA